>NZ_LSMM01000011.1:0-11352 GCF_001566815.1 Marinobacter sp. Hex_13 | reverse complement strand
GCCGAAGACTGCGAAATTGTCGCTATAGAAGGTATCGCCGATGGGCTCTTCCCAGCCGCGGTTGTCCGCTTCGGTCCGGGCTTTTGCAAATAATTCAGGCCAGCTTACCTGGGGTTCTACCGGATCATGCAGCGCGGTGGGTGTGCGTGTTTCAAACGGCCCCGGGGTGGTCTCGGACACCATGGACATGACCGGGTAAAAAATTTCCCGGTACAGGTTCAGGGAGAAAGAGGTAAAGGCCAACATCAGCAGCAGCCCGAAGACCCACAGCCCCACGGCCCGGTGTAGATCGAAATTCAGTTTGTAGGCACCCGCGCCACGGCGAATCATCCAGGCCGGTTTCCAGCGTTGCAGCCAGCTCTTGCCGCCGGGCTTTTGTACGCGGCGTTTGCGCGGCAGGGTCAGTGCCATGGCGATAAAGGTATCGAACAGCCAGACCATGGCGGCGGCCCCCATCAACCAGACGCCCCAGCGGTTGATGCCGTTCCACTCCGGCAGGTGCAGGGTGAAGTGCAGCTTGTAGAGGAACGACATCAGGTGTTCCGGGTGCAGGGAGATTTTTCCCCACTCGCGCTTGCCGACAATCTCGCCGGTGACCGGATCCACGAAGGCGTGGTCGTAGTTCAGTGCGTAGCGGCGCCCGGTGTCCGGATCCACCTTGGCATCCACCCAGATTTCCGCGTTATGGCCGGGTTCTGCTGCCAGGTTAAAGAAGCTGGCGCGTACCCTTGGATCGGCGTCTTCCACATGGCGGACCAGCTCCAGCATGGGTAGCGGTTCGCCCTGGCTCTGGCTTTCAAACAGGTGCGGGTTGAGCCATTCGTCCAGCTCGTGGTCCCAGGAGATCAATGCCCCGGTCAGGCCGGCAATAATCAGGAAAACGGCAATGAAAAGACCGAACCAGCGGTGAAGCAGAACCAGAAGTGCGCGCATGGGAAATCCAACCAAGGCTGACAATGCGGCGCAGCCTAGCATAAAAGGGAATCATTCTCATTACAGAATGCGTTGATCAGACGCCGGGCTGGCGGGGGGCCCATAGTGGGTAGGGGATGCCGGCCAGACGGTTGATTACGAAGGCCTGGCCGACCAGCAGGGCCACCGCGCTGAGCAACACCGGCAGTTGTTGCAGTTCGTGCATCAATCCCAGTGACACAATCAGCGCGGTGGCGCCAGCAGGCGGGTGGGCAACCCGGAACAGAATCATCAGGGCGCTGGTCAGGCCCAGCGACAGGCCGGCGGCGGCCACCCGTGACCATTCAACGCCGCTGATAAAGGCGGCCGGCGCATCGTGCAGGCCGAACAGCCACAGTGATGCCCACCCACACAGGGCGCCAATCAGATGGCCGCTTAGCACATTGCGTGGTGAGGCCGCTTCCGCCAGGGGCAGGTGAAACAGCAGGAAGGCCGTGGCGCCCAGCGAGGGAAAGATAAACGCCTGCTGGGTCACCAGTGCCACACTGGCAATCAGCGCAATGCTCAGCCCGCCATTGACCAGATTGAACAGCGCCAGCACCACGCGCGGATTAAAACGCTTGCTCATGGCTTCCAGGTGCAGCTGACGCAACAGGCCGCCGATCAGTTGCTGGCGGAGCTGATCACTTTCCTTACTCATGGATTGCACTAATTGGGGGCAGAAAAAGAGCGCGCATACTAAGGCTTTGTGGTCTGCCGGGCAATTATGGTGCGAGATGTTGCGCGATATGCCCCATTGCGAGTCGTTGTTGCCGCCAAACGTGCCCGGCGGCTTTTTAACAACGCGGGCCAAGCAAATCCGCTAGCATGAGCCAAGACAAAAAGGAGATCGGTGTGGACGGATTTTTCTCACAGGCGCTGGTATTGCTGGGGGCAACACTGGTGTTGTTGCCGTTGTTTCAGCGGTTGGGGCTGGGCAGCATCCTCGGCTACCTGGCGGCCGGTATCGCAGTCGGGCCGTTGGGGTTTGGCCTGGTCAGTGGCGGTAACGATGTGCTGCATTTTGCCGAGCTGGGTGTGGTACTGATGCTGTTTCTGGTGGGCCTGGAACTGGCGCCCCAGCAGTTGTGGGCCCAGCGTCGTCGCCTGGTGGGGCTGGGTGCCAGCCAGATGGTCTTCAGCGCGTTGTTGCTGGCAGGCGGGTTTTGGCTGGTGGGTTTCAGCACCAACCAGAGCCTGGCCATCGGCGCGACGCTGGCGCTGTCGTCCACGGCCTTTGTGGTGCAGATGCTGGTGGAGAACAACCAGCTGGGTACCCCGCAGGGCCGCTCCGCGTTTTCCATTTTGCTGTTTCAGGATCTGGCGGTGATTCCCATCCTGCTGCTGTTGCCGGTGCTCGCCGGCGCCCAGGCCGGGGAGGACAGCCCGCAATTGCTGGCGGGCCTGGCGGCGCTGGTGGCCATGGTGCTGGCGGGCAAGTATGCGCTGAACCCCTGGCTGGGCTGGCTGGCCAAGCTGCGCAACCGGGAGTTGATGACCGCCAGTGCGCTGATGTTGGTGCTGGGGTCTGCGGCGCTGATGGAGCATCTGGGTCTGTCCATGGGCCTGGGTGCGTTTGTCGCGGGGGTGCTGCTGGCCAACTCGCCCTACCGGGAACAATTGGAAACGGACATTCAGCCTTTCAAGGGGCTGCTGCTGGGGCTGTTTTTCCTGGCGATCGGCATGACCATGGACCTGCGTTTGCTGCTGGACCACCCGGGTAACATTGCCCTCTTCCTGGTGATGCTGCTGGGCCTGAAGGCGTTGGTGCTGATAGTGATCAGCCGCCTGCGTGGTGGCGAGTGGCGCAGTACCTTCATGTTCGGCATTTTGCTCAGCCAGGGGGGCGAATTCGCTTTTGTGCTGCTGACCCAGGCACAAACATTGAACCTGCTCGACCCGGCCATTGCCGGGCAGCTCAATTTGGTGGTGGCATTGTCCATGGCGTGCACGCCGTTATTGCTGAAGCTAATGGCGATGCTGTGGCCCAAGGCGAGTAGCAAGGGGGCACGCAAGGACCTGGAAGAAGAAAGCATGCCTGCGCACCATCCCCAGGTGGTGATTGCCGGGCTCGGGCGCTTCGGGCAGATCACCGCCCGGATCCTGGTAGGGCGACAGATTCCTTTCACCGCACTGGATTCCGACCCGGACGAAATCGATATGCTGCGGCGCTACGGCAATGAAGTGTACTTCGGCGATGTGACCCGGCTGGATCTGCTGCACAACGCGGGGCTGGAGCATGCCAAGGTGCTGGTGCTGGCAGTGGATGATGTGGACGCGTCCCTGAAAGCCGCAGAGCTGGTACGCCATCACTTCCCCAGCGTGACCATTGTGGCCCGTGCCCGGGATCGTTATCACGCGTACAAGCTGCATGCCCTGGGCGTGGAGCAAGTGATCCGCGAAAGCTTTGAATCCGCCTTGCTCAGTGCCCGCCTGACACTGATGCAGCTGGGGGTTCCCGAGTCCACGGCTATTGATCTGGTGCGCAGTTTCCGGGAGCTGGATGAGCGCCTGCTGCTGGAACAGATTGAGCACCGTGCCGATGTGGACATGCTGGTGGAAACCAATGCCAAAGGCCGGGCGGAATTGCAGTCGTTGCTGTCGGAGGGAAAGCCATAGTGGAGGCATGCAGTAATTAGTATTGAGAATGGTTTGCATCTGCATTATTATCCCGGCCCAGGTTCCGGTCTGCCGCGCTGACGAAAGGGACGTTATTGGCGGCAAGGCTCCGAAGGCCGGGGGATCGCAGAATTAACCACAGGCACAACCATGATCATCTTTGCTCGCGTTTTGAGTCGCTCTCTGGCGGCCTCCCTGCTGCTGTGTCCGCTGGCCGCCACCGCCGCGGAGACTGACACCGACAACAGTGTCCACGAAATTCCGGAAGTGACGGTTAACGCTGAAAGCAACCAGGGTACCCTGGCCGATACGTCGGAAAGCTATGAACCGAAAACCCCGGTGAGTGCGCCCACCGGCCTGGCGCTGACCCGCCGGGAAACGCCCCAGTCGGTGTCGGTCGTAACGCGGACGCTGATGGATGATTTCCAGATCGTCTCAGTCAGTGAAGCGCTGGCGGCCGCGCCGGGTGTGGTGGTGGATCAGGTGGAAACCGACCGGGTGTATTACAACGCCCGGGGTTTTGAAATCACCAACTACCAGTACGATGGCCTGGGCATGCCGCTGCCCTACGAAATCGTCAACGGTGATGTGGATACCAGCCTGTTTGAGCGGGTGGAAATCGTGCGCGGTTCCAATGGGTTGATGACTGGGTTGGGGAACCCGTCCGCCACCGTCAACTACGTGCGCAAGCGCCCTACCCTGGATAATCACACTACGCTTTCTGCCAGTTACGGCTCCTGGGATAACCGCCGCATGGAAGTGGACACTTCCGGCAGCCTGACCGAGAACGGCCGGGTGCGTGGGCGCATGGTTGGCGCCTATCAGGATCGCAATTCCTACCTGGATCGTTACGAAAATGAGCGCGGCGTCTTCTACGGCGTGGTGGAGGCCGACCTCACCGACACCACCCTGTTCACGCTCGGCTACAGCTACCAGAACAGCAACGCGGACAGCCCCATGTGGGGGTCGCTGCCCCTGTTCTACGCCGATGGCTCGCCCACCGACTACGACGTGGAAACCAGCACCGCGGCGGACTGGGCGTACTGGGACAGCAACACCGAATCCGTATTTGCCGAACTGCAGCAGCGTTTCGATAACGGTTGGGAAGCCAATGCGGTGTACACCTACCGCAAAATGGAAGGTGAATCCGAACTGTTCTACGTCTACGGCACCCCGAACAAGGACGACACCGGCCTGTTCGCCTACCCCAGCTACTATGAGGACAAGGTCACCGAGCGTGTGTTCGACCTGTACGCCCGTGGCCCGTTTGAAGTGGGCGGCCGTGTTCACGAAATGGTGGTTGGTGCGAACTATGCGAAAGGCCGTATTGAGGAAACTTCAAACTATGGTCGGGGCATTGGTACACCGCTGACTCCGGATCAGGCCTTTGGTGGCAGTTACCCCAAGCCGCTTTTTGATGCCTCTGTTGACGGCAGCAAGTGGGACGATCGCTACCGCAGTGCCTACCTGGCGACCCGCCTGAGCCTGGCCGACCCGCTGACCCTGATTGGCGGCGCCCGCTATGTGGACGTGACCAGCGAAGGGGAAGGCTACGGCACCACCAAGGATGCCAGCGCCAGCGAAACCGTGCCCTACGTAGGCCTGATCTACGACCTGACCGATGTGCATTCGGTCTACGGTAGCTACACCAAAATCTTCAACCCGCAGACCGAAGAAGATATTACTGGCCAGCGGTTGGAGCCGGTGACCGGTGAAACCCAGGAACTGGGCCTGAAATCGGAATGGCAGGATGGCCGGATTTATACCGCGTTGATCGCTTTCCGTACCGACCAGGAAAATCTGGCGGACCCTGCCGGGATGATCGGGCCGGACACCTACTACGATGGCGTGGACGTGGAAAGCTTCGGGTATGAAGGGGAAATCAGCGGTGAAATTCTGCCCGGTTGGCAACTGGCCGGTGGCTACACCTGGCTGGAAATTGAAGACCAGGATGGCGATGAAATCCGCAACTATACCCCGCGGGAAATCTTCCGCCTGTCCACGACCTACCGCCCTGCGGCTATGCAGAAACTGAAAACCGGTGTGCAGGTCAGCTGGCAGGACAGCATTTACCGGGGCGGCACCGGCGGTGTACCGAAAACCACCCAGGACAGCTATGCGCTGGTGAACCTGATGGCCAGCTATGACTGGACCAAGCATCTGACCACCACGCTGAACGTGAACAACGTGACCGACGAAAAATACTATAACTCGCTGTATGTGGGTCAGGCTTTCTACGGTGCACCGCGTAGTGCCAATGTGCGGTTCGACTATAAATTTTGAGAAGGCTGGGTGGGGGACGCCTACGGCTAACCCGCCCTGAGGCAGCAAAAAAGCGCAACCGTTTAACGCCGACGTCTGCACAAGCAAGGGCGTCGGCGTTTTTTTATGTCTGGTTTTTAGAAACGATTGTAGGTCGGCTTAGCCGCGAAGCGGCGTAACCGGACAGTCTGACGCTGCACCACGGTTAATGTCGGATTACGCCTTTCAGGCTAATCTGACCTACACGAGACGATTACAACTTCAGCTTGTTCAGGCCCCGGCGAATACCCTGGCCCAGGCCGGCTTTGATGATCGGGCCGATCAATGGCAGCTTGCCTTCAAACTCGATGGTGTAGTCCAGCTGGCTGCCACCATTGGTTGCTTCGGAAAAGCGCATGATGCCTTTATGGTGCTTCAGCGGGCTGCCCTTGGTGATGGTGTATTCGATGCGCTCGTTGGGGACCACCTTGGTGACGGTTTCTTCGAACGGCGGCGCGATAAGAATCTGCATTTTCCGGGTGGAACCCACGCCGTTGGGGCTGTCCTGGCCATCCTTGATACGCTTGATCTTGGCCGGGGCAAAAATCAGCTCCAGGTTTTCGTGGTCGCTGAGAAAGTCGAACAGCTTGTCCACGGAGAACGGAAACGTCTTGGAAATCTCGATGCGTTGCATGGCGGTTGCTCCCACTGGGGCCCGGCAAGCCGCCGGGAAAGAGTGACACTGCCTGGGCGGCAGTAAACAGGGTGTTGATTTTGACGGCTGGCCGTTTGCCCGCAAGGTTAATTTGGGCCATAGCGCAGCCCTCGGCAGCTGTACCCGATCGGGCTTGCGGTCATCAGAACCCTTCAGCCAACCAGGCGGTCACCAACGTGGCGCTGTCCTCACGGCAGCCGCTGGCATTCTGCCCGGCCCACAGTGGCGAACAGTCTCCACTACCCTGTGCTTCTGCGGCGGCGCGTAATGGCCCGATGGCGTTGCCCGCCAGCGGGAATGCCGGTGCCGCGTCCGGGAAGCTGCCCAGTTCGCGCATCAGTCGGTTGACCATGCCCCGGGCGGGCCGGCCGGAAAAGATCGTGGTCAGGGCGGTGTGTGCAGCCTGTTCACTGGTCAGCCATTGCCGGTGCACGGCCTTGGTGGTGGCTTCCGGGCACAGCAGGTAGGCCGTTCCCACCTGTACCGCGGCGGCGCCCAGCCCCATGGCCGCCCGTACGCCGGCCGGGCAGGCAATGCCGCCGGCAGCAATCACCGGAATCGATACCGCGTTGGCGATCTGTGGCAACAGGCTGAAGGTGCCCTGCTGGAGGCTCAGGTCATCGCTGAGAAAATGGCCCCGGTGCCCACCCGCTTCCAGTCCCTGGGCGATCACTGCATCGGCGCCTTGTGCTTCCAGCCAGAGAGCTTCGTCTACCGTGGTAGCGCTGGACAGCACGGTGGCGCCGGTGGCTTTTACCCGGTCCAGCAAGCTGGGCTCTGGCAGGCCGTAATGAAAGCTCACCACCGCCGGTGAGAAGCGTGCCAGCACTTCGGCGCAGTCGGCATCAAACGGCTTGCGCGAAGGGCCTTCGGGAATCGCTGACGGATCGGCGTCGAACTCGTCATAGTAAGGGCGCAGGGTGTCTATCCAGCGTTGTTCGCCTTCCGGGTTGGGCGCCGGGGAATCGTGGCAGAAAAAATTCACGTTCCAGGGGCTGTTGGTAGCGGCGCTCAATGGCGCCAGCTGTTGCTCGAGACCAGCGGCATCCAGCATCCCGGCGGGCACGGACCCCAGGCCGCCGGCAGCACAGACGGCGGCAGCCAGGCGCCAGTCTTGCACGCCGGCCATGGGCGCCTGGATCAGCGGAAAGGAAGTGTTCAACAGAGATCGCATAAGGCATTCCAGCTCGGCAGGAAAAGAGACTCAGGGAATCACAATATCCAGTATAAACGCGGCCCGGTCGTTAACCGGGGCTCTGGGGACTTCAACCAGTGTGTAGCCGAAATGCCGATAGGCGGTCTGCATGATTTCAAAGGTAGCGACGGCTTCAGCAAACGACTGTTTGCGTTCCTTGTCGTTGGTAAAGATAGCGTCCCAGGGAGGGAAGAGGAAGACAGGGTTGTGGTATCGATGCTTTTCACAGGCTTCAATCAAGGATGTGGGAACAGGGAGACTTTCAAGGAGGGAGTAGCCATAGATATCGACCAGCCCCCGGTCAAGAAAGGCCGCCGCCTTATGGCCTGCAAAATGGGCATGCTGGGTTAGCTCAGCCGACAGCATTTGGTCACGAAAGGCGACCTTGTCCAGCCAGGGAACGGCCTTGCCGCCCTGTTCAACCTGCGATTGAATCACCCGGCGGCCGACTTCCTCGGAGCAGTGAAAACCAAGGCTGGCAATATGCTCGATGACCGCGGTCTTGCCAGCGCCGGGTCCCCCGGTCAGCACGATGGGTGTTGTCATTTGCCAGAACCTGAGTCGCTTGCATGGCTGTCAGATGCGAGCAGTGCGTAGAGCGCCTGGTCCAGGAATCGGCCATAAAGCCTTTCCGATTGCCTGAGCGTGCCTTCATGGATAAAGCCTAATCGTTCCGGCAGAGCCCGGCTTTGCCGGTTGTTGACGGCACAGCGAATCTCGATCCGGTTAAGGCCACATTCCGTGAAACCGATAGTAATGAGCTGTCGGACGGCAGCTGTGGCAATGCCCTGGCCGGTGTGGTCCTGCCCGAGCCAGTAACCGACGGATCCGGTGCAGTGCGCCTTGTTAACACTGTGGAACCCGGTAACGCCGCAAAGGGTGCCTGCATGAATAATGGCAAAGGTGGGGGCGCTATTGGATGTGGCCATTCTTTCTGCGCTTTCAATAAAGTGCCGGGAGTCATCGACGGTGCGCACCTGATCCAGCCAGGGCAGCCATTCGCGCAGGAAGCGGCGATGGCGATCGGTGAGTGCAAACAGGGCAGCAGCCAGGTCCTGATGCAGCGGTTGTAGTATGACGTCGGGTTGCACGCGATCATCCATCCGATAGCAGGGGTTGTACTGTGCCGGGGCGAGTTAATTCTTTGTGTCCACTTTGCTGATGGTGCCTTGGGCAACAGCGACGAACCGTTCTTCGCCGTTATTCAGGGCGATTACTTTGCACTTGCGGGCAGCCCTTTGCCGTCTATTGGCGCGGGCGAATGGTTATTCCGTACCGGTTGCCGGCAATGTTTGTGGTGCCCGGACCTCAGCACTGCCAATACCACGCGGGTCGCTGGCGGCGGTGACTTCGCCGCTGTTCTTGCCACTGCCCTTGCGCCACAGAATGGCCTGCATGTTGCCGTAGTTGCGGCCGGTGGAGACCACCTTGTGGCCCATCAGCATCAGGTCCTTGGCGGCCTGGCTGCCGACGAATTCCGGTTCGGCCTGCACTTCATCAGGCAGAAACTGGTGGTGGAAGCGCACACGGTTAACCCAGTCTTCCACTGGTTTGTCGTTGGCGGCTTCAATGACCCCCAGCATCACCATGGAGATGATGCGGCTGCCGCCGGGGGTGCCAAGAATGGCGACGCGGTCGTCGAATTCCACGAAGGTGGGGGTCATGGATGACAGGGGGCGCTTGCCCGGGGCGATGGCGTTGGCCTCGCTGCCCACCAGGCCGTAGGCGTTGGGGCTGCCGGGTTTGGCGGAGAAGTCGTCCATTTCGTTGTTGAGCAGTACCCCGGTGCCAGGCGCGACAAAGCCGCTGCCGAATGGCAGGTTGATGCTTAGCGTAGCGGCAACCCGGTTGCCGTCTTTATCCAGTACCGAAAAATGGGTGGTGTGGAAGCCCTCTTCCACGCCGATGGGCTCGCCCAGGCTGCTGCTGGGGGTGGCCTTGTCCAAGGTGATGCTGTTGGCGCGCTGTTTGGCGTAGTCGGTACTCAACAGCTTATCCACAGGTATATCCACAAAGTCCGGGTCGCCCAGGTATCGCGCGCGGTCCTGGTAGGCGCGGCGCATGGCTTCGATGGCCAGATGCGGGGTCATGTCTTTGGTGTCACCGGCGTTGAACTGGCTGAGGATATTCAGCGCCTGGCCCATGACGATACCGCCGGCGGACGGCGGGGGTGCGGAGATGATCCGTCCCTCGCGGAACTGGCTAATGGTGGGCGAGCGTTCTACCACGGTGTAGTCGGCCAGATCGCCCAGGGTCCAGATGCCGCCGGCTTGCTGGACGCCGTTGACCAGCTGTTTGGCCACGTCGCCCTGATAGAAGCCGGCCTTGCCCTGTGTGGCGATGGCGCTGAGTACCCTGGCCAGATCCGGTTGCTTGATCAGGTGGTTGTTGGGGGGCACCTTGCCGTTATGCAGGAAGATGGCAGCGGCTTCCGGGAAGCGGTTGAGCACGTCTTCGCGGTAACCGGCCAGCTTGCGGTAATGATCCTCGACGCGGAAGCCGTCTTCGGCCAGCGCAATGGCCGGAGCCAGGGTCGAGGTGAGCGGTAACTTGCCGTACTTGTCGGCGAGATGGGCGAAGGCGGCAGCCTGGCCGGGAATGCCGGCGGCACTGGGGCCGTTTACCGCCCAGTCGCGCATCACCTCGCCATCCTTGTCCTGATACATGGTGGCCGTGGCGGCACCGGGGGCGGTTTCGCGGGCGTCCACAAACGTCTGCAGACCGTCTTGTTCCCGGTGCAGCAGCCAGAAGCCGCCGCCGCCCATGCCGGCAGAATAGGGTTCGACCACTGCCAGCGCAGCGGCCACGGCCACGGCTGCATCGAAGGCGTTCCCGCCCTGCTCGAGAATGTTGAGCCCGGCTTCTGTAGCCAGCGGGTGAGCGCTGGCCACCGCGTTCTTGCCCGGTCCGGCCGCTTGGGCGGTGAGGGTGAGCAGCAGCAGTAACGGGATCAGGTAGCGCATGGCGTTCTCCTTGAGTGCCGGTGTTGGGTGTGGTGTCCGGCTTTGTTGTTAGAGCAGCGGCGAGCGACTAGCTTCGAGCTGCGAGTAAAACCGTAAGATGGCAGGCCATTGCCGCGCTCCAGCGCGGGCAGGCGGACCGTAGGCTGAAAGTGCACGCGCCTTTGATCATTTCGCAGCTCGAAGCTAGTCGCTTGTAGCTGCTCTTATTTCTGCCGCGCCTTGCGCTTTTCTTCCAGCGCTTCGGCGACTAGCGGCGGTACAAAGTTGTTCACATCGCCGTCCAGCAGTGCGATTTCTCGAATCAGGGAGCTGGAAATAAAGGACAGGTGCTCCGCTGGCGTCAGGAACACGGTCTCCAGCTCTGGCGCCAGCTGCCGGTTCATGTTGGCCAGCTGGAACTCGTATTCAAAGTCACTCACTGCGCGCAGGCCCCGCAGCAGGATGTTGCCGCCCTCTTCCCGGCAAAAATGAGCCAACAGCTTGGAAAAGCCGGTGACCCTTACGTTAGGCAGGTGCGATAGCACTCGCTGGGTCAGATCCACGCGCTCTTCCAGTGTAAACAGAGGGCCCTTCTTTTCGCTGGCGGCGATGCCTACCACGACTTCATCGAACATTTTGGCGGCCCGTTCCACCAGGTCCAGGTGGCCGTTGGTAATCGGATCGAAGGT
>NZ_LSMM01000010.1:0-11533 GCF_001566815.1 Marinobacter sp. Hex_13 | reverse complement strand
CTGAAAGCCGCCGACGGTGCCTGGGTGCGCCTCATGGAGGTGGCGGATGTATCCCTGGTGTCCGGCCCGCCGCAGATCAGCCGCGACGACGTGCAACGCCGCGTGGTTATCCAGGCCAACGTGGCCGGTCGCGACATGGGCTCCGTGGTGGCCGACATTCAACGCGCCATCGACACCGAGGTGGATCTGCCCCCCGGCTACAGCGTGGACATCGGCGGTCAGTACGAAAACCAGCAGCGCGCCCAGCAACGCCTGGCCATGGTGGTCCCCGTGGCCGTGGGGCTGATTGCCCTGTTGCTCTACTTCGCCTTCGGCTCCGTGTCCCAGGCCGCCCTGATCCTGGTCAACGTGCCCCTGGCGCTCATCGGCGGCATCCTCGCCCTGGCGCTCAGCGGCCAGTACCTGTCCGTGCCCAGTTCGGTGGGCTTTATCACTCTGTTCGGGGTGGCGGTGCTCAATGGGGTGGTGATGGTGGAAGCCATCAATCATCGCCTGCGGGATGGAGAAGCATTGGACGTTGCCGTCTTCGAAGGCGCGGTGTCGCGGCTGCGCCCGGTATTGATGACCGCGCTCACCTCCATGCTGGGGTTGATTCCCATGTTGCTGGCGACGGGTGTGGGCAGTGAAGTGCAGCGGCCATTGGCGGTAGTGATAGTGGGTGGGCTGGTGTCGGCCACGGCCTTGACGTTGTTGGTGTTGCCGAGTCTTTATGGGGTGTTTTCGAAGGGGAAGGTGGAGGAGTTACAGCGCTGAAAAAGGGTTGGTCGTTTGGACAGTGTTATTGGTCAGGGCAAAAGAAGAGGTCAAGATATTGAATCATGCGACCAGCTTGGGGTTTGTAACGTACTGAGAATTATGGTTTCTCTTTCATTATGCAAATTATTAAGCTGTGATATGAAGCCGGCGCGTTCATTGGATATTCGCGCCGGCTTCCTAATACCTGTTACACGTACATGGAGAGTTCATCGCATGATTAAAACAGAGCATATATCAATCCAGTGTCCTGAATGTGGACACACTGAATTTGAGCAGCCGGAAGACGTAAAAGACGACGATTTTGTGAAATGCAATCAGTGTGGATTCGAGATTATGTTAGCGGATCTTAGGGAAGTTGGCCTTGAGCAAGCTCGCGAGGCAGTAATTCCTGAGGCAAAGAAAGAAATTGAGAAAATGCTCAAAAAGGCATTTAAAGGCTTTAAATGAGCATCTTCGAAACTCTCACATTACTTGTATCAGTCCTAGCGGTAATTATTTCAACAATATCTCTAGTTCGGACTCGACAACTGGCAAAAGAACAACTGGAATTTGAGAGAGTTACCGCTGAGCTTTCTCGGCTTCAAATTCAAAGCTTGGAAGAAGATCGAGAAAGTAAGACAAAGCCTAAGTTTAACGTAACTCTATCTAAGCTTGGAAAGTCATCTTTTTTCTATATTTCAAATACGGGAGAGGGTACAGCCTATGAGGTTAATTTTGAACTCGTAGATTGTGAAGATAGCCCGCTAACAAGCGACCTATCGGAGAAATTTCCTCATCCCGAAATGAAGCCAAACTCAAGAGTAAAATTGATAGCGGCAATGCATCTAGGTAGTCCGTCAAAATATCAAGTTAAGTTGTCCTGGAAAAACTCTTCTGGAGAAAGCCAAAGTGAAATATTCTGGGTCACTCGGTAAAGTGCGTGTAACAAACGCATGTTGTTCGCCCCTGCGGGGCTGGGACCTCCGTTCCGCTGCGCTTCACTCCGGCCCCAAATGCGGGCGTTAGGAAATGGAGAAATAGCTTGAACCTCGAGCCAGAAAACAAACACTCCTTATTAGAACTAGAAGATTTAGAAATTCTGAATGAGATCCCGAGTGCCCCTAAGGGCATTACGGTACTGCCCGAGTCGTATCGTGATATTGATGGGTTGATAGTTAAAGCAGATGCAGGGGATTTTACTAAGTGGGTAAAGTTCAATGCTCCAGAAATTGAGATAACCGCTAGTGAGGGACATAGCAAGCTGGCGTTGCGCTCTGGAGACTATTGGCTTCCACTGGTTTTCCTGGCTAGCGATGTGTCACTACCCTTATACCTTAATATCGTTTCAAACTATTTGCATGAGAAAATGCGAGGGGCTTTGAAGGGTGACCAAGCGCGAGTTCACTTAAGCGCAGTATACGAAGACAAGAAAGAAGGGAAGATTAAGAGGTTCGATTTTGAGGGAGATGCAGAGTCACTAAAGTCGGCGATCAAAAAGTTTGATTTGAATAAATTTATGGACGAGTGATGTGTTTAATACACCGGAAGCAAAATCTGTCTACAATGATGTACGGCCTCTTATTATTAAGGGACTTCAGGAAATCGACAAAAAACAATTTCATGAGATAGACAAAGGTCTATCAGAGGCATGCGCTATTTTGGCCGCAAGCCGATCTGATTGTGATGAGGATGATCTATATCTCAATGATCTATATGTCATAAATGCGATTGTTGATTTTCTAAATTCATATGTACGCCTGTGGCAAAATATTTTAGGTGAGCATTTCTCGGAGTCATGGTCTAACCTGCAGGATTGCCTTGACTTATTGAGGGTAATTAAAAAATTCTCAGACGTATCAGTCGAGCACTTTGAGAGTCAATTACTCGCATTAGAGCGGCTTTACCCATACGGTGTATTCTTTAGCATTGGCGCAACAGTTGAATATTTTGAGTGCAGTATCTGCGGGAAGGATATCGACTCTCTTAGTTGCCCTCATGTTAAAGGTGAGCTCTATTCGGGCCTGATGGCAGTTGGAGTGGCTAAGAATATAAGTCAGTTTGACCACGTTGCTATTGTGTCACGGCCAGAAGATAAGCGATGTACGGTGCAGTATGAGAACGATGGTGAGCATTTCCATGTTGTTCGCTACTTATCTCGCTTGCTTAATGATGATGCGTTTCCTATTTCTCACTTTAAGGAGCTCGAGTTTTCGAAGGTAAGGAAAAAGAATCCGGATTTCCAAAAGCAAGGCAGAAATGAAGTGTGTGCATGTGGAAGTGGGAAAAAATTCAAAAAATGTTGCATCGACAAAAAATACATCGAAAGTGATCATGTTGAAATTGTTCCGAAGCCATTTGATCCGACGTTTGCAATTTCCTAACAATCGCAGGCACAGGGAAAAAATTTCGCTTCGCTACAATTTTGCCCGTGCTGCGGGCGATATCCGGGGTCAGATACCCTCTTGAAGGTCAAGCCCATTCATTGCAATTTCAGCATTAAATGGCATGCCAGGGAACACGAGGGTCAGGTCTTGCCCCGTGCGTTTGAGTCGAGTTCAACCAGTCCTATTCATTAGCCCAACTTTTCGCACCTTTCCGAAGTCGTTCTCTAATCAGAACAATCCCCGCTTGCTACTGTGAATCCGAGCACTATAAATTTATGCGTGTTCCTGATCTCGACAGGGACTTCTCATTGCTTTCTGGGAATGAGCCATTTGGCTCCATACGACCTGTTTCCCCATGCCTGTTGCGCGACACTATGAGCATGCCAATCAAGCCAGCCTGCCATAAGGAAAAGCCATGAAAGCGGTTGTTTGCCACCACGGTGACTTTACGGTCCAGGACGTTGCTGAGCCGGAACCGGGCAAGGGTCAGATACTTCTGAATGTGTTGCGTTGCGGCATCTGCGGGTCGGACCTGCATGCGCGCCATCACGCGGATGAACTGGCGGAGGCCACCGAGCGGGTCGGTTACCCGCACATCATGCGCAGCCATGAGCATGTGGTGCTGGGGCACGAGTTTGTGGGGGAGATTGCAGACTACGGACCGAAGACCCATCGCCGCTGGAAGTCGGGCAAGCGCGTTGTGGCCATGCCCATGCGGCGCAATAACGGGGTGGCGCATCTGACTGGCCTGTCCACCCTGGCCCCCGGCGCCTATGCCGAACGGGTGCTGGTGGAAGAGTCGCTGGCCTTTCCTGTCACCAACGGTATTTCCGATGACCATGCGGCGCTGACCGAACCCATGGCGGTGTCCCTGCATGCGGTGAACCGCTCCGGGATAGGCCGTCGTGACACGGCCATCGTGATTGGGTGCGGGCCCATTGGTCTCGGGGTGATTGCCATGCTCAAGGCCAAGGGGGTGCGTCATATTGTCGCCAGTGATCTTTCCCCTACCCGTCGCAAGCTGGCCAAGGCCATGGGCGCCCATGTGGTGGTGGACCCGTCTCAGGGCAGCCCCTATGAGGGCATGGCAAAGCGCGGTTTTGTGGTGAATGCGCCACAGCTGTTCGATATGGCCCTGGATGGCATGGCCAAGCTGCGCATGACGCCGTTCCCCTGGGAGCCTCTGTGGCGGGCGGCGGAAGTGGCCGGGGTGACCGACCCGAAACGGCCGGTGATTTTCGAGTGCGTGGGGATTCCGGGGATGATCGAAAGTATCGTCGCGGATGCGCCGTTACGCGCCTGCATTGTGGTGGTGGGCGTCTGCATGAAACAGGACCATTTTTTCCCGGTGAACGCCATCAACAAGGAAGTGGACCTGCGTTTTACCCTGGGCTATACGCCCATCGAATTCCGCGATGCGCTGCACATGATTGCCGAAGGCAAAGTAAAAGTGGATCCCATGATTACCGGCACGGTGGGGTTGTCCGGTGTGGACGAGGCCTTTGCCGCATTGGGTAATCCGGAGCAGCACGCCAAGATCCTGATTGATCCGGGCAGGGTCTGAGAATAAAGGGAAAGAGCGGGGTGGTTGCGGCCTTAGATGGCGGCCTGTGACTCAGGCCGCCCGGAAAGCCTGACACATGCAGCGCCCGAAAAAGTCCCCCAGTGTTTCTGCGTTCCAGTCCGTGCCGGGTGTCAGCAGTAGTCGCACCGCTGCTTCACAGGACGACATGAACAGCTCTACCAACACCGGCAGTTTGCGTTCGATATCCGGTGTTTGCCACCAGTGTGCCATGGCCGGCGCGATCCAGCGGGCGGCGTTGTCGGCGACGACCTGGCGAGCCCCCAGGAAGCGGTCCGCCACGGCCGGGTCCGGGTTGGCGTTGAAGACCAGTCGCCAGGACGTGGGCCGTTCCGCGACTACGGTCAGCAGCGCCCGGTAGCCATCGATAAAGGCCGCCTCCGGGTTGTCCCCACGGGCGCTGTGCAGCGCTTCCAGTACCCCCTCCAGCATGTGCTCGCCTTCCCGGGCCAGCAGCGCCTCGAACAGTTCGACGCGATCCCCGAAACAGGAATAGACCACTGGCCGGCTGACACCGAGCTGATTGGCGACGGCGCTGAGGGTCACGGCCCCGATGCCGTTTTCCACGGCAAGGGTCAGGGCAGCATCCAGGATTTGCGGGCGTCGGCGGTCCGGCCCCAGATGGGCGGCGCGTTCGCGGGGTTTGAGTTTTTGTGTCGGCATGGGGAGAGTTTACTACACTCTTGCAGGAAATTCCTACACTGGTGTATAAAGTGCCCAGTTGCGAGAATTTGATGAGGAATTTCACCATGAAACCGTCCACAAACCGGCCCTTGCGGTCGCTGGATTACGGCTTTTTCGGCCCGGGCTCACCGAGCTGGAAGATTTGGACTGCACCCACCGCGCTGATCGGCTTCCAGCGCTCGGTGGTGCTGGAACACTTTGATCCCTTCCTGACGGCGGCGGTTGCCGACATGCGCGGGATCTACCGGGACCCGCACGGGCGCCTGGATCGTACCCTGGCGTATTTCCTTACCGTGGCGGTGGCAGACAGCCGCACCGCGATCGAGGCATCGGACCTGTTGATGCGGGTGCATGCCAAGGTCTCCGGTATTGAGCCGATCAGCGGTAAGCGCTACAGCGCCAATAGCCCGGAATCCCAGTTGTGGATTCATCTCACCGGCTGGCACTCCGTGCTCAAGTGTTATGAGGTTTACGGTCCGGGGCCGCTGCCAGCGGAAGAGGAGCAGCGTTATTGGGAAGAGTGCGCCATCGCTGCGGAATTGCAGACCTGCGACCCGGCGGACGTGCCGCGTTCCCGGGAAGGCATTCGTGAGTACTTCGAGTCCGTGCGCCCGCGTCTGTGCAGCTCCGAGCGGGCCCTGGAAGGCATGCACTACCTGCTGCGCACGCCATACAGTAATGCGGGCGTGGCCTTCTGGGCCGTAAGTCGGTTTATCGCCCCGGCCACCATCGCCACGTTGCCGAAATGGATGCGCGAACTGGGCGGTTTCGACCAGCCCGCGGCCATGGACATGGCCATCAAGCCATTGGCACGCACCATGGATCGCCTGGGCAGGTCGCCAGCCATGAAAGTGCGGGCGCTGCGTTTGTCCGCCCCGCGTACGGCCGCCGTCATGCGTGAGCACTTGCAATCTGAGCCTCCGACACTCACGGCAACCGTCAGTCCGCAGGAAGCCCGGGAAAAGTACGGCAAGCCGTTGCGCGCGCAAAGCGCCTAGGACCCGGGGACTGGGCGACGGGAATTCGGCCGGTCCCTGTGCTCCGCGTTATCTGTCCCCATCACAAGGCTGCTTGGCCAGCCATTGATCCAGTACGGGCTTGAGTCGTGGTGAGACGGCGTCATCACCAAACAGGTGGAGTTTGATGAGAAAAACCAGGCCTGGATTCTGGGTGTTGAAGTGGCGGCTATCCAGTAGTGAGTGGGTAGCGCCGTGGAGCACATCAATCTGGAAGTGTGGGTGAGTCTGGCGCAGCGATTCCAGAAAGCTTTCGGTGTGGCGGATATCGACATTGAGGTCGTCTTCGCCAAGCAGCATGAGCAGGGGCTGCGTTATTTTCGGGTACTCTGCAGACGCGTCCGCATGGAGGTTCTTCAGGGCAAACACGAATCTGTCGGGTGACATGGGCGACTCCTGGTCGGGCACCGATGCCAGATAGTCGGCGTAGGACGGTCTGCTCGCCAGGAAGGCCAGGTGGCGTTGGTATTGCTGTCGGGCCTGTTGCAGGGTTTGCGGGGTGGCGCCCTGTCTTTGCAGCCGTGTCTGTGTCAGGTACCACCCCTGCTCGGCCCAGTTGATGGCGAACCCGACGCCAATCAGGAAGTCCACGCCGGAGTGCTGGTTGGCGACGGCCGGAACGACCCAGCCCGCCTGGCTGAAACCCAGCAAGCCCAGGGTCTGCTGTGAACCAAAGCGACGCTCCACATACGCAATGGCCGCTAACACTTCCTGCTGCCGGTCCGCCATGCTCTGCTGAAGCCAGTTGCCCGAGGAGTCGCCGACGCCGGGTTTATCCCAGGACAGCACCCCGTAGCCCCGTTCACGAAGTGGCTTCCAGATGAGGGGGTAATAGCCATGGGCTTCCCGGTCGAGGGGGCCATCTCCGTGTACCGTTATGATCACGCCGCAGGCAGGTCGCTCCGGATACGGGGGAAGATAAACCCCGCTCAGCGTGTTGCCATTGCTGTCGAAGTGGATGGTCTCGGCATGGAGCAGGGGGCACAAACACAGCACAAGCAGTGCGCTAACCCGCGTTATGATTCGCACCATCAACTCTCCTCTTTTTCTGCCTGTTTGCCTTGATCCTGCGGATGAATTCTCCATTCCACGGTCTTGCCCGGTGTCGAGCGACGCAGCAAGGAAAAGTGCGGTATTCCATCGGCTTGCTGCTGCATGCACAGGGTCAGGGTTTCCATGTCGGCAAGGTCCAGTTGGTAGCAATGCCCCGAATGCGCGGAACTATGGAAAGGCGTTACCTTTGCTTCGCGCATATGGGGGTGCGGACTATCAAGCAGTGCGAGCCGGTCGGGCAGGGTTTTGCCGGCATGCAGCCAGTGTAGGGGCAAGAACGGCAGGCTGATGAGATCGTCCGACTCGGGAAAGCGGGCATCGGTGTCCCGCGCTTGGCTGCCGCCCAGCAACAGGGAGGAATAGCTGAGGACTTCCCCGGCTGCCGATGAGGCGCTCCCGATAGCGGCAAGCGCCAGCTCGACAAACTGGGCGTCCTCTTTTTCGCTGGCAGAGGTGATGGGGCTGGCCATGACCCAGATTTCCCCGTCCACGGACGCCATGCGTGACCAGTAGCGCGTTTCTCCCTGGTGATGTTTTAGGTCGGCGAACAGCAGGCGACCGGAGGGGGCGTATTGTTCGATGCGGGAAACGGTGATGTCAGTACTGCCCAGAAAACCGGGTTCGCGGTATGTGATGCTTTCGCGAATTTCTGTTCCGGTGCCCTGGATGGTCACATCACGGGTGGCCGCACCAACCCGCTTGTCATTGAGATAAATGTCGTAGCTATGTCGCCAATGCCCGGAGAGTGAATGGGGGTGGGCCACTGTCACCAGCAACAACAAGGTGAGCGCCAGGATGGTTTTTCGATTCCGGTTTGTGTCGGTTCGCATCTGGGGTTATCGGGTCCGTGCTGAGTGGGTCTGGGGAAGGCGAAGCGGGGTGTAGGGCTGATCGATTTGTTGAGTCTGGCAATCCACATAGCCGGTGGCGTCGACGCCGTCATCCAGGATCATGTGAGTGGCCAGTTGCCGGAAAAAAATATCGGGATTCACGCAGGCTTCGGGTGCCATGACACCGTGCGGTTTGATCTCCCCGTTGATGAGCATCCTGAGAATGATGGCGGTGGGCAGGCAGGTGGAATGCGCCATGTCATCTGCCTTGAGTCGTGCTCGCATGCGCACACCCGTGATACGGGTTTTACCATTGCCATCAGGTCCTCTTGCCACGGCGCCGAGCGGGGGCAGGAAACGCCGGAACCGGTCTTTGACCCGATGGATCAGGTAATGGGCAATGTCCTGAGGCTGGATGGTGGAATCAGACAGAATGCCGGTGAGCACCATGGCCGCTTTTTGAATGGACTGAGGGTCATTCTGGTCCACCCCCTTCGCCGCTTTTTCCAGGGCATAAATCAGGTAGCCGGGCATGTTCATCAGGTTGAGCGATTGCCTGATGCGGGGATAGTAACGGGGCAGGGTGATCGGTTCCGGGTGGCCGACAACATGGCAGCGATCTGAGCCGCTGCCAGGAAACGCAAGGTGTATCGCTTGCAGCGGGGTTACAGGAGTGAGGGTGCCGTGTTGGTATACCTTCACCTGGCCCGAGACTTGTTGAATCCAGTGCTGGGTGGCGGCGGTGGGGTTGCCAGCGCTGTCGAGCAGGCTCAACTCTTCCTCCTGCAGCAAGGGGCCGCCCGTTCCCCAGAAGGTATAGATCTCTTCAGCGTGAGGCTGTGCCGCCAGCGCCCGGGCGGCCAGCAGGTTGGAAACCCCGGGGCTGGCACCGGCACCAATGATGGCGGTAACACGGTTGTCCCTGGCGAGTGGGTCCAGGGTCAGCATGTCCATGGTGGGTTCGGGATCATCACAGATATCCAGATAGTGAACCCCCGCCTGGATTGCCGCCGACAGCACGCGGGGGCCGAACAGGTAGTAGGGACCGATGGTGGAGACCACCACATCGCACCCCTGCAGCCCCTGTTTCAGGGAGCGATCACACTGCGCATCCACATGGATGGCGCTGGCCTTGCGGCCCAGTGATTTGGCAAACGCGCTGGCTTTTGCCTGATCCCTGTCGGCGATCACGATGTCTGATATCGCCGGGTCGTCAATCATGGCGCGCACGGCAACGCTGCCCATTTCTCCGCAACCCCCCAGAGCCAGAATTCTCATTACGTTGTCCCGCACGTCCGCTATGGCAAACAGGGTACGAGCGAAATTTGCCAATATCAAGTAATTACTTGATATGCGATGCGCAGGCGGTCGGCCGCTCTGGCAAGAGTCGGTGGGGTGACAGAAAAGAGGGAGGGGAAAGCTATCTTTTCGAGTGTCGAACCAGTGCCATGATCATCTCGGCACAATGCTCAGCGATGCTGTCATGCTCGGAGGCGTCCATGTCCGCCGCAATACTGATAGCGCCCCAGATGCTGACCAGCATGAAAGCGGATGGCACTGGCAGGCGGCTCGGGTCCACGTCAGGGTGCTGGGCGAGAATGTCTTCCGCACAGGCGGTGATGGATTGCTCAACGATCTTGTTGTCCAGGGGAAGGAGGTTTTTTCTTGTCTTGATGGCGCGTTCCAGTTCCACGGCGGCTTGCGGAGAGACACCATCGATATTCAGCAAATCCAGAACATAGGACTTGTAGGATGCCTTCAGGCTGTTTGGCTTCCGATGCATGCCAAGGCGCTTGTCGGCGATGGCGCTGACCTTGTCAAACCATCGGGTGTAGAGCGCGTGCAGGATGGAATCCTTGTTGGGAAAATAATGATAGAGCGTGGAGATGTTGATGCCGGAATCGGCGGCGATGCGGTTGGTATTGAGCGCCTCGACGCCTTCGTGTTCGATGATTTCCAGTGACACGGCAAGGATTCTGTTGAAGGTATTCAGGGCGCGTCCTTTTTCCGGATGATAATACTCAATCGTCCCTGTTTTTCGTGACGTTGCTGCCACCTGATTTCTCCTTCAGCGATCTTGCCTTGCGATGAGTTGGTTGATTGTAACACGCGCTCACGGGTCCCCATGCTCCAGAAAGGCAGGCTGATCGCCAGTCGTTTCTGGAGCGCCTATCAAGACAAAGGTCTTCTTTCAGCGTGGAAGACTCTCGGGGGCTATTTCACCCGCGATTGCCCGCGAATCATATCCACCGCCTTTTCCGCAATCATCATGGCCGGCGCATTGGTGTTGCCGCCGATCAGGGTGGGCATGATGGACGCATCGATGACACGTAAGCCTTCGATGCCATGGACGCGCAATTGCGGGTCGACCACCGCCTGTTCATCGGTGCCCATCTTGCAGGAGCCCACCGGGTGATAAACGGTGTCGGCGCGCTGGCGGATCACGTCGCGAATCTCATCGTCGCTTTTCACGTCGGCGGTGAACATGTCTTTCTTCATCCAGCGTTTGAGTGACGGCGCTTCCATGATTTTTCGGGTGATCTTGTAGCCTTGCACCATGTCTTCCAGGTCCTGGGGGTCTTCCAGGAAGGCCGGGTCGATCAGGGGCAGGTCGTCCGGGTTGGCGCTGGCCAGTTGCACGCTGCCGCGGCTGCGCGGGCGCAGCAGGCAGACATGGCAGGAGTAACCCTGAGTGAAATGCATCTTGCGACCGTGGTCGTCTACCAGGGCAGTGACCATGTGCAGTTGCAGATCCGGGGCGGTCAGTTCCGGCCGGGTTTTCAGGAAGGCGCCGGCTTCCGCGAAGTTGGAGGTCCACAGGCCGCGTCGTTCCTTGCGATAGGTGCCCATGGCCATTAGCGCCCGCCACATGCCCGCCGGTGACAGACCAAAAGTGGCCGGGCTGTCGGTGGTGTAGCCGAAAATAAAATCCGGATGATCCTGCAGGTTCTTGCCCACGCCGGGAAGATGATGCACCACGGGGATGTTGTGCTTTTTCAGTTCCTCGCTATCGCCTACCCCGGATAGCATCAGCAGTTGCGGGGACTGAAAGGCGCCGGCGGACAGCAGCACTTCCTTGCGGGCTGAGGCGGTGCGCAGCTGCTTGCCTTGCTTGAATTCCACACCCACGGCACGTTTGCCGTCGAAGACAATGCGCTGAACCTGGGCGTTGGTTTCCACGGTCAGGTTGCTGCGATCCATATGCGGGAACAGGTAAGCCCGGGCACTGCTCCAGCGTTCGCCGTCTTT
>NZ_LSMM01000009.1:0-12048 GCF_001566815.1 Marinobacter sp. Hex_13 | reverse complement strand
TCGGTTGCCTGGATTTGCTGATTTATATTGGCGCGCTGCTCGCGGCCTTTGCCTCCACGCTTAATGTCGTGAACCTCCAATCTGTTATCGAAAACGAGGCAGGATGCCTCACCGCCTCAGTAAATAGGCGCGCATTGTATGCCACCACAACGGGCACAACAACCCCGACCCCAGCGGCCGGCGTGCGCAACTGACTGAAACGGAATGAATTCTGGCCGGCTGAGAGACTGCTCTCACTCCAGGCAACTGTACAAACAGGGCCTGAATTCCGGCAAGGGAGCGTATTTTAAGCAAATCTGGACACTTTTCAAGCAGTGAATCCTGCCGAACGCCCTGTGGCACGGCATTTCCCATGGACGCTCATTGCCGCGCCGCCCGCCCCAAAATGGGCCGCCAGCACCACGCCACCCACTCCAGGGGTCATTGGATCGGCCTCCCCCTATTCGCTATATTTGAACCAGTTAACAATTTCATGGGCAATAAGCTCTGCCCGGGGGAAGGTACAAGGGAATGTCAGCAGCCGATCGAAGCCAACTTACTCATCTGGCGCGGGCAGAAAACGGCCAACCCAGTGCCGAACAGCTCGAACCGGACGACACCCAGGCAGATATTCTGGATAGTCTGGTCACCAGTCTTTACAGCTGTGTTGAACACAAGGACGGCTTCGACCTCTTTCTGCGCAACATCCGCGACACCTTTGACCTGGTCAGCTGTTGCCTGGCCGTGATACAGAAAGAGCCGCACCTGAAAGGACTTTATGGCTGGGCCGTGGGCTATCCCCCCGGCGTCGTCCCCCTGATGCTCAAGACCGGCCTGGTGTTCAAGGACAAGGCGATTGCCCGGGCACTGGAAACGGGCCCCAACGCCCTGTTCAGCTACGCCGATGGCGACCCGGAGAGCGACTTTCTCGCAGATATGTCCACCTTCTCCCGGACCTGGATACGCGCCGCCGGCATTATCGACAGTGCTACCATTGCGTTCACCAACAAATACCAGCAACACGTGGTACTGGTATTCAACCGCCACAAAGACAGCCGGGTATTCAGCAAGACAGAAATGGCCATGCTTTCGCGGCTGAAAAAACACGCTGAAATAGCCCTCGATTTGTATGAGCGACTGCACCGCTCGGAGCAGAGCTTCAAGGACCTGCAAAGCAGCATCGCCGTATTGAAACAGCCCGTCGCCGTCTTTTCGCCGGTTTCTCTCCTGGTCAGTGCCAGCCCGGCCTTTGTGGAGATCGGCAAACGCTACAGGGTATTCACCATCAATCGGGACAACCGGGAAATCGCGTTCAGGGATCAACAGTTTGGCAAGGATTTCTACACCCAGCTGATGCTGTTCATTACCGGCAAGACCGGCGCCCTGGACGACAGCGACACCCTTTACCTGCAAACCAGCGCCCTGCCCCTGCGGATCTCCATCACCCCGGTACACAACCGAGAAAGCAACAACAGCAATGTCCTGGTGGAAATTTTCGACCCCAATGTCTGCCGCACCCCCAGCATTGCCGAAATCCGCAAGGTCATCAGCGCCACCGAAGCCGAGGCCCGCGTCTGCCTGTGCCTGCTCAAGGGGGCCAATACCGCAGAAACTGCCGAGCAAATGGAATTGGCCATCAGCACCATTCGCACCAACATAAAATCACTGCTGCAGAAGAACAGCTTCAGCAGACAGGTCGACCTGATTACACACCTGATGCGAGTTTGCTCTTGAGCTTCACGGTGCTGGCGACGACCCTGAAAGACCACAAAAAAGGCGGCCATATGGCCGCCTTTTTTATTCTACGTGATTCATTCCCCACTCTATTATCAATAAGCCATTTTTGTCTTTTATTTTCAACGGCTTATTATACTGATAATCGGTAACACCATGATAAATACCATGCTCAGAAATTCCTTAAAAATAATTTCATTTTTTACTGACAGCTCCTCTCAACAGGGTCAGAACCAGCCAAACCGGGTAAAAAGCCACCAACCCTGTGGAGACGCCCATCCCCGCTACTGTCAGAAAAAAGGTATAACGCTGACGCTAACCATTTTACCGTATCTCTCCCGACCCAACCTAAAGAGATTTCAGTCCCCCTCGAAGCCTGCCGAAATGCTCAGGGCAAGTGTCGGGAGTTCATTGCGCCCCAATGATACTATCGTGCCCTCGAAAAAACAGCGGGAACAGCCTTAAATGCGCGAACAATTGGAGCGATATCAAGTCTGGCTTTATCTCCTAGTCATCCTGGCCGGCATGACCATCGGCTGGATGTCACCAGAGCAGACTCGTCATTGGGAAGCGCTGCTTTGGCCGGCCCTGGGTGTTCTCCTGTACACTACTTTCACTCAGGTACCACTGATACATCTCAGGTCGGCATTTCGTGATCGCCGCTTTCTGGCCGCTTTGCTGACGGGCAATTTTATCCTGATACCGGTGGTCGTTGGTCTTCTGTTGTGGCTGTTACCGGATGATCCCGCTATTCGTCTCGGCGTACTGCTGGTACTGCTGGTGCCCTGTACGGACTGGTTTATCAGTTTTACCCATCTCGGTGGTGGGGACGGTGCCAGGGCCATAGCGGCCGCGCCGATCCTTCTGCTGGTCCAGCTCATTTTGCTACCCATTTATATCTGGCTCTTCATGGGCAATATCGCCATTGAACTGGCGGTTGGCAGCCACTTGCTGCCGGCATTCTTCGGATTGATTGTCACCCCGCTGATCCTGGCCTGGATTACCGAACGGTTGACGGAAAAGCACCCGCGCGCGCAAACACTGGTGGACTGGCTTGGGTGGCTGCCCGTGCCGTTGCTGGCATTGGTGGTGTTTCTAATTGCCGGCTCCCAGGTCAGCCTGGTGATCGACAATGGCGCCCTGCTGTGGTCGGCGCTTGTGGTTTTTGTACTTTATCTGGTTGCCGCCGCTACCATCGGCAAGGGGCTCAGTGAGCTATTCGGGTTCACGCCCACTATCGGCCGCACCCTCACCTTCAGCTTTGGTACCCGCAACTCCTTCGTCATGCTGCCGCTGGCGCTGTCACTGCCGGAGCCCTGGCGTGCCGCCATCGTTGTCATCGTCTTCCAATCCCTGGTCGAGTTGTTTGGCATGGTGGCGTATCTGCGTTGGCTGCCGCGCCTGATCAGGAATGCCGACTGAGCCGGGAACGCAGCCTTACCCGGCGCAACAGGACAATTGAGTCACGTCCTTGGTAAAAGTCTGGGCGCAGAGCTTGAGCCCTTCCACCATGGTCAGGTAGGGAAACAGCTCTTCAGCCAATTCCTGCACGGTCATATTGGCCCGCATCGCCATGACCGCCGGCATGGCGCGAAGATCGAGCATAGCGTCGCCGCCGGCCATATTGATCCCGGCCCGGCTGCCCCCGGCGGCAGCCACATAGACGAACTGCGGTTGGTCGGTGCAATCGCCCGCCACTCAGGGCAGCGCACTACGGACACACGTAACGCCATGGGAGTCCAGTCCTTTCTATGTGGTTGCCTTTCTGCTAGCCTCACGATCAAATTCCGGGACCACTTGCATGATTAAACGCTGTTTCATAGTCGCAATGACGCTGTTGATTGCTTTGCAGTCAGTGGCGTCTATTGCCTATGAAGCACAACCGCACAACCCCGCAATGCCACATTATGATGAGCATTCACACGAATCAGCGGATTTTTCCAGCGAAAATCAGGCAACCAAGTCGTCTCCCGACAGCCCCAGTCATTCAGCGGACCATGGCCATCACAGCCACAGCTGCTTTCACATGGTGTTGCTGGGAACCCTCACAGACATTTCCGGCTTGGCTGCGGGAATAGTACAGTCCGACTACCAAGCCAACTTCACCACCGGGGTTCAATCCTCCCTTTTCCGCCCTCCCATTTCCTGACCGTGCGAATACCTTCCCCACCCGGGGAACAACTGTCATTTAGACTTTCGTAGGAGCAGCCTCATGCTTTTCAGAATGCCCATGAAAACTGGGCGGCGCGCAATGCCGTCCCACTCTATTATCCATGCCTTTTCCCTTCTAGCGCTGGCATTCGGTGCTGCCCTGGCACACGCCGGGGAGAAACCGCTCACTCTGTCCGAGGCCCTCTCGCGGACCATGGCGCAAAACCCCGGCCTCCAGGTCTTCGATTTTCGCCTTCAGGGCCTTGATGGCCGCCGCATTACGGCAGATCAAAATCCTGCCCTGGAGGCCGGCCTGGAAGTGGAAAACTTCCTCGGCAGCGACAATCTGCGAGGAGTTGACGGGGCAGAGTACACCCTATCCCTGTCATCGGTTCTCGAACTTGGCGGCAAGCGTCAGGCCCGCGTCAGCGTGGTTGACTCACGATACGGGCGCGTCGAGGCCGAGCGCCGGGCCGAGACCCTGGATGTGCTCGGACAGGTGACCCAGCGCTTTGTCGCCACCCTGGCCCTGCAGGAAAAACTCCAACTCGCCGCTGAAGCCGTGGCGCTGGCCGAGGCCACCCACGAGATCGTCACCCGTCGCGCCGACCGCGGCGCGGCGCCCCAGGCCGAAGTCCTGCGCGCCAGGGCCGCGCTCACCCAGAGTCGTATTGAGCAGTCCCATCTGCGAGCCGCCTACGAGAGCCGGAAAATGGCTCTGGCTTCCCTGTGGGGTGATACCAGCCCGGACTTTCAAATGCTGGAAGGCGACCTGTTCCAGTTCGGTTCCTCCGACAACTTCGTTGCTCTGTACCAGCGGGTCAGCGACAGCCCGGCCATTCAAATCTACGCCAGCGAACAGCGTATCCGCGAAGCGGAAATTCAGCTGGCGCGCAGCCAGTCCGAGAGCGACATCCGTTGGCAGGTCGGCATCCGGCGCTTCGAAGAGACGGATGATACGGCCTTGACCGCTGGGCTCTCGGTACCGCTCTTTTCCGGACGGCGCAATCGCGGCGAGGTGCAGGCCGCCCTGGCGGCGCGGGATGAGGTCCGATTCCGCCGGGAGGATACCCTGCTGCGCCTCCATTCGCGCCTGTTCGACGCCTACCACTTGCGGCAACAAAGCATCGAGACTGTTGAGCAGATTCGCAGCCAAATGCTTCCCGACCTGACCGAGGCACTCACTCAGACCCGCGAAGCCTATGAAAACGGCCGCTACAGCTATGTGGAGTGGACCGCCGCACAGCGGGAGCTGCTCTCAGCACGGGAGGCACTGGTCGACGCCGCCACCACGGCGCTGCTCAACCAGGCGTTGATCGAACAACTTACGGCGCAGCCACTCGCGACTGTTCCGGGCGCCCCGACGCGCTAACCCACAAATTCAGGATTCACACCATGCAACTGATAAAACAACTCTGTCTGATTCTGGTGGCCACCTGCCTTGCCATCAGCCCCTTACAAGCTGCCGAGGAACAACACGACGAATCGCAGGCAGAGGCCAGGGGGCCTCACGGCGGCATACTGCTGCAACAGAACGACGCCACCGTCGAACTGCAGATCTTCGAGCAGGGGGTCCCACCGGAATACCGGGCCTGGGTCACCAGGGATGGCCGCGCCGTTACTGATGATATTGACCTCAATGTCCAGCTCACCCGCCTGGGTGGGCAAGTGGACACCTTCGACTTCGCCTACCAGGGGGACTACTGGCTGGGGGATGGCGTGGTGACCGAACCCCACTCCTTCGACGTAGAAGTGAGCCTCGCCATGGACGGCAAGAACTACCGCTGGCACTGGGAATCCCACGAAGGTCGCACCCGGATCGCCCCGGCTATCGCCCGAAAAGCGGGTATCACAACGGCCGCAGCCGGGCCGAGTGCCATCGAGCGCAGCCTCACCACCTACGGCAGCCTGACCACGGCACCGCAGCAGATTGCCCGGATCCGCGCCCGTTTCCCGGGCGTGGTCAGCCAGGTGAAGGTCAATCTGGGCGATCGGGTCGAGCGTGGTGACGTGCTCGCTCAAGTCGAGTCCAACGAAAGCCTGCAAACCTACGCACTGCGAGCGCCCATCGACGGGATCGTCATTGAGCGTCGGATCAGCAACGGAGAAATGACCGGGGAGCAACCCCTATTCGCCATTGCCGATTTGACCACTCTGTGGGCGGAATTCAAGGTCTTCCCCGGCCAACGGGCCGAGGTTGCCATTGGCCAGAAAGTCCGACTGAAGGCTGACGGCATTGACCGGGAAGGCACCATCCGCCACCTGCTGCCGGCACCCGGCAACGCGCCCTACACCCTGGCCCGGGTCGAAGTCGACAATGCCGAGGGACTGCTGACCCCCGGTTTGCTGGTGGCCGGGGATATCGTGGTGGAAACGGTGGAGGCCCCCTTGGTGGTTGACAACCGCGCCCTGCAATCCTTCCGGGACTGGACCGTGGTGTTTATTCAGGTGGATGACACCTACGAGATCCGCCCACTGGAGCTGGGCCGCAGCGACGGCAACCTGACTGAGGTGCTGGGCGGCCTGCAAGCAGGCGATCGCTATGTGGTGGAAAACAGTTATTTGATCAAGGCCGATATCGAAAAATCCGGCGCATCCCACGACCACTAACCCAGGAGGCTTTGATGATAAACGCCATCTTACGCTTCTCGGTAGAGCGGCGGTTTTTAACGTTATCCCTTATTCTGGTGCTGGTCGGCGTGGGCGTGTGGAGTTTTCAGCGCCTGCCCATCGACGCGGTGCCGGATATCACCAATGTCCAGGTACAGATCAACACCGAGGCACCGGGCTATTCGCCCCTGGAGGCAGAGCAACGCATCACCTTCCCGGTGGAAACGGCCTTGTACGGCCTGCCCAACCTGTCCTATACCCGGTCCCTGTCCCGCTACGGCCTGTCCCAGGTCACGGTGGTGTTCGAGGAAGGCACGGACATCTATTTCGCCCGCAACCTGATCAATGAGCGCTTGGGCGCCATCAAGAGCGCGCTGCCACCCGGGCTGGAGCCGGAGATGGGTCCCATCGCCACCGGTCTTGGCGAGATCTTCATGTACACCGTAGAAGCCCTGCCCGGTGCCACTCAAGCGGATGGCAGTCCGCTGGACGCTACGGCACTGCGTGAGATCCAGGACTGGATCATCAAACCCCAGTTGGCCCAGGTGCCCGGCGTGATCGAGGTCAACACCATTGGCGGCTACGACAAGCAGTACCACGTCACGCCGTCGCCCCAACGGTTGCTGGAGTTCGGCATCACGGTGGATGAACTGGTCAGCACCCTGCGGGCCAATAACACCAATCGCGGCGCCGGCTATATCGAACGCAACGGCCAACAGCTGTTGGTGCGCTCGCCCGGGCAGCTGGCCACCATTGGCGATATTGAACAGGTGGTGATTGCCAACCGGGATGGTGTGCCAGTCCGGGTAGCCGATGTAGCTGAAGTGGCCATTGGCAAGGAGCTGCGCACCGGCGCCGCCACCCGCGACGGCAAGGAAACGGTGATGGGCACCGCCATGATGCTGGTGGGGGAAAATTCCCGGGCGGTAGCACAGGCGGTGGCCGAAAAGCTGGAGGCCATTCAGCCCTCCCTGCCCGACGGCGTCAAGGTGGAGGCGGTATACGACCGCACAGCCCTGGTGGACAAGGCGATTGCCACGGTGGAGAAGAACCTGCTTGAAGGGGCACTGCTGGTGATCGTGGTGCTGTTTCTGTTGCTGGGCAACCTGCGCGCCGCCTTGATCACGGCAGCTGTCATTCCGCTTTCGATGCTCGCCACCATCACCGGTATGGTGCGGTCTGGCGTATCCGCCAATTTGATGAGTCTGGGGGCGCTGGATTTCGGCCTGATCGTCGACGGCGCGGTCATCATCGTCGAGAACTGTATCCGGCGCCTGTCCCAGGCCCAGCACCAGGGTCAGTTGGCCCTCAAGGAACGTCTGCAATTGGTGTTCGAGGCCACCAACGAAGTGATTCGTCCCAGCCTGTTTGGTGTCGCCATCATTACTGTGGTGTACCTGCCGATCTTTGCTCTCACCGGGGTCGAGGGCAAGATGTTCCACCCCATGGCGGCCACTGTCGTAATGGCACTGCTGGCGGCCATGGTGCTGTCACTGACCGTGGTGCCCGCCGCTGTTGCGGTCTTTATGGGGGGCAAGATCAGCGAAAAGGAAAGCCCGGTAATCAGCGGTGCTAAATCGCTCTACAGGCCTGCGCTGCGGGTGGCTATGAGGTTCCGCTGGCTGGTGTTGGGCGGCGCGACCACGCTGGTAGCGGTCTGTCTCTGGCTGGCGACCACCCTGGGGTCGGAATTTATTCCACAACTGGATGAAGGGGATATTGCACTCCATGCCCTGCGCATCCCGGGCACCGGGTTGGAGCAGTCCATCGAGATGCAATCGCAGCTGGAAGAACGGCTGAAGGCCTTTGGGGAGGTGGACAAGGTGTTCGCCAAGATCGGCACGCCGGAAGTGGCCACCGACCCCATGCCCCCCAGCGTAGCGGACAACTTTGTTATCTTGAAGCCCCGCAGCCAATGGCCGAACCCAGACAAAACCAAGGATGAACTGGTGGCGGAAATGGCAGCAGCGGTGGAAATGCTTCCCGGCAACAAGTATGAGTTCACCCAGCCCATAGAAATGCGCTTCAACGAACTGATCTCCGGCGTGCGCGCCGACCTCGGCATCAAGGTGTTCGGCGATGACCTGGATCAGCTGCTGGCATCGGCCAACGACGTCCTTGAGGTTGTGGAATCCATGGAGGGCGCCGCCGATGCCCGGGTCGAACAGGTGACCGGCCTGCCCATGCTGTCGGTACACCCCAAGCGCATGGCGCTATCCCGCTACGGGCTGACCGTGGATGATCTCCAGGATCTGGTGGCAGCCGGTGTCGGGGGCGAAAACGCCGGCCTGATTTACGAAGGCGACCGCCGCTTCCAGTTGGTGGTGCGTCTTCCCGAAGACATCCGCCGGGATGTGGACAGCCTCGCGGACCTACCTGTCCCCCTGCCGGACGGTGGCTATGTGCCCCTGTCGGAAGTGGCCGAGCTGGAGCTGGCTCCGGCGCCCAACCAGATCAGCCGGGAAAACGGCAAGCGTCGGGTGGTGGTCACCGCCAACGTGCGGGACCGCGACCTGGGCGGATTTGTCGAGGAAGCACAGGCGCGCATTGCGGACGACGTGGACCTACCCGCCGGATACTGGCTGGATTACGGCGGGACCTTCGAGCAACTGCAGTCCGCCAGTCAGCGGCTTGCCATCGTGGTGCCCGTGACCCTCGCCATCATCCTCGCACTCTTGGTGATGGCCTTCGGCTCCCTCAAAGATGCCTTGATCATCTTCACCGGCGTGCCACTGGCCCTCACCGGCGGGGTTCTGTCCCTGTGGCTGCGAGACATGCCCCTGTCGATCTCGGCGGGTGTTGGCTTTATCGCCCTCTCCGGGGTGGCGGTGTTAAACGGCTTGGTGATGATCGCCTTTATCCGCGATCTGTGGCACGAGCAGGGTGACCTGATGAAGGCCATTGTCGAAGGCGCCCTGATCCGCTTACGGCCGGTATTGATGACCGCCCTGGTAGCAAGCCTCGGCTTTGTACCCATGGCACTCAATACCGGCACCGGTGCCGAAGTACAGCGTCCTCTGGCGACCGTGGTGATCGGCGGGATTATCTCGTCCACCCTGTTGACGTTGTTTGTACTCCCTGTGCTCTATGCGCTGTTGCATGGCAGAAGTGCCAGTAACTCCACGCCCACAGGCGACATTAATCACGACACTGATAGTTAACCAACACTCCATCGTGGGGGGGGAATCTCCCCATGATTTTTTCAATGTTCTTTTATTGCGGTTTATATCCTGGAAAGACTATGAACGATCCACCCAAGCAACGAATAGATGACTTGAAAGAAGCCTCACCCTTTCGAACACATCGCATCCACGCCATCAACAGTGACTGGTATTTTTTAACCCGTGAAGGTCAAAATATCGGGCCATTCCCGAACAAAAAAGCGGCCTAAGACAGCCTTGCGGAACTCCTGAAAACTGTCAAAAAGGATGAGTAGCCAATGGCCCAAAATCCACAAAGTCGCCAAGGTACAGGCGACCAGGCACAGAGTAAGCTGAATACAGCAGATGCCTCTTTATAAATAGCCACCAACTAGGTTAACCCAATGAGTCACGACCATGTGCATATACCCCCCGAGACCAAGGATAAACGCGTTGCCATCGCCATCTGGGCGAACGGGATCCTGACCCTGGCTCAGATTGGGGGAGGTATCTTTGCCGGCAGTCTCGCCCTTATCGCGGACGCCTTGCATAACTTCTCTGACATGGCCTCACTCGTCATCGCGTTCGCGGCGCAAAAAATTGCGCGCCGCCAGGCTGACGCAAGGATGACCTTTGGCTACGGACGCATTGAAATCGTTGCAGCTCTCATCAACTACACTACCTTGATCATTATCGGGATCTACCTGGTTTACGAAGGTGGCATGCGGATAATCGATCCTCCAGAGGTAAAGGGCTGGTGGGTCGTCTGGCTTGGTGGTATCGCTCTGGCTGTGGACGCCTTGACAGCGTTGCTCACCTATTCGATGCAGAAAGACAGCGTCAATATCCGTGCACTGTTTCTTCACAATCTGTCGGATGCACTCGCGTCGGTCGCCGTGGTCATTGGCGGGACTCTTATTTTGCTCTACGACATGCGCTGGGTTGATCCTGCCATCACCATCGGTATCGCGGGCTATATTCTCTACCTGGGCCTGACAGAAATCGGCGGCACCATCAGAACACTCATGCTGGGTAGCCCGGTGGACATCGATACCGATGCCGTCATTGTTGCCCTCTCCAACATCGAAGGCGTTATCGACCTTCACCATGTGCATTTTTGGCAGATGGGCGAACACGATGCCTCGCTGGAGGCCCATGTGATTATCGAGGAAAGTGCATGGGATCAGCTTGAGAATATCAAATACAGGATAAAACAGGCTCTGGCGCAGGAATTCAACATACGTCATTCAACACTGGAATTCGAGCACCCGGACCACATGCACAAGGATGCCCACACCTATGGGCACGGTTGACAGAAAATTCTCCATAAGCATCGGCGAGAGCGGCGACTATTTTAATAGGCCGCCCAGGCGCGGAATTTTGCCGGCATGAATCCGAGCAGCGAGAAAGGACCAGAGACTAATAGCGCAGTTGCAGAATTCGCCGGGCGCCATTCAGCACAATCAGCCCGATGATCAGACCAATAACCAGGTCGGGATAACGGGAACCCGTCCAGGCGACCAATACACCGGCGACGATAACGCCCACATTGGCGATGACATCGTTAGCGGAAAAGATCCAACTTGCTTTCATGTGTGCGCCGCCGTGCCGGTTTCTTGCGATAAGCACCAGACACCAGACGTTGGCCGCCAGGGCCACAAGACCAAAACCCATCATTAACGCGGATACGGGTTCGCTGCCGAAAACAAATCGCCGCCCGACTTCAGCCAGGACTCCCAGCGCCAGAATCAACTGCAGCCAGCCTGACAAATGCGCCGCGCGCAGCTTGGTGCGAAGGCTGTTCGCCACCGCATAGAGGGCGACGCCATAGACCGCGGCATCAGCAAACATGTCCAAAGAATCCGCTATCAAGCCAGTGGATTGCGCCAGCCAGCCTACCGTCAGTTCAACCACGAACATAACGCCGTTGATGGCCAGCAACCACTTCAGTATACCGGCTTCGACCTGGGCGGTTGCCTCTTCCTTCTCCCTGGCCAGGACTAAATCCTCTTCCCCCGCCGGGGTGGTTTTTTCGAGCGTGGCACCCAGCCCCAGGGAACGCATCCTCTCCTCGATGGCAGCCCCATTGTCGCCATGGAATACCCGCACCTTCCGATTCGGTGTATCGAACTCCAGTAAAACCCGGGGCTCAATACTGTCCAGAGCCATGCGGATCATCCCCTCTTCCGACGGGCAGTCCATTTTTGGTACCCGGTAGTCACTGACATAGCCATGTTGAAAAGCCGTATCAGTATTCGCTATCCCAGAAGTGGGGGCACTGGCAATCTTGTTGCTCTGGCAGTTGTCATTACACGGGTCAGACATCGAAAAAAGGGTAATCACCCCGAAATTTAGCCCTGCTCAAAAGTAGAATTTTCTCGTAACCTAGCACGAAGGAGATTCTGCATGAAGAAGTCACGATTTTCGGACAGCC
>NZ_LSMM01000008.1:0-87635 GCF_001566815.1 Marinobacter sp. Hex_13 | reverse complement strand
CCACAGGGGACTTGCACCCCCAAGTCATCCGGCCAGCACCACCTGTACCGGAACAGCGCCCGTCAAGGCGCTACGCGCCATGCCTGGCGCACAACAAAAAAGCCGGCATCGGCCGGCTTCATGTCATACTTTTAGAACATGCCTTATCTTACTGATAGTAAGCATTTTCTGTGTAGGTATGATCGGTAACGTCGCGAACGGCCGTTATCTCAGGAACACGCTCTTTCAACGTCGATTCAACACCCTGCTTCAGTGTGAGACTCACCGCACTGCAACCCTGGCAACCCCCGCCAAATCGCAGAACGGCAATGGATTCCTCGGCTACTTCCACCAGGGACACTTCGCCACCATGAGCCGCGAGGTTGGGATTGATTTCCGACGCCAGGATATACCGGATACGATCTGGCAAGGGCGCGTTCTCATCAACGTTGGGCACCTTGGCGTTAGGCGCTTTAATGGTCAGCTGCCCGCCCATCTGGTCCTTGGAGTAGTCCACAAAGGCTTCTTCCAGGAACGGCACCGAATTGTGATCAAGAAACAGCGTGAACTTGCCCAGATCAACCTGCTCGTCCGTCGGTACAATTTCGTTCGGCGGGCAGTAGGCAAGGCAGGTCTCGGCGTTCTTGGTGCCGGGCTGGGTTACAAAAATACGGACACCCATGCCCTCCACATCCTGTTTTTCGATAAGTTGTGCAAGGTAATCCCGAGCGGGATCTGTCACCGTAACCAATGCCATAGTTGCAACCCGTTTGAAAGTGTTCCTTTATTTTAAGTGAGATCGCTGCAACATGAAAGACCAAGTAAAATAGTCAGACTTTAATCGGTCCATTGATCAACATCATGAGGCCGTGGGACGACAACCGCCATTTTTGCTATGATCGCGCGCCATTGAGACAAAAACGACTTCCGGAAGTAATTGATATGACCGACCACAACGCTCGCCTGGACCGCCTGGAACAGCTTGGCAACGCCCTGAAAGAACGCATCATCGTCCTTGATGGCGGCATGGGCACCATGATCCAGAACCTGAAACTGGACGAGGCAGCGTTCCGTGGCGACCGGTTTGCCGATTATGACCGTGAGGTTCAGGGCAATAATGACCTTTTGAACCTGACCCAGCCCGCCCTGCTCCGCAATATACACGCGGACTATCTTGACGCCGGCGCTGACATTATTGAAACCAACACCTTCAACTCCACCCAGCTGTCGCAGGCCGACTATGGTCTCGAATCGATTGCGAAGGAATTGAATATTGAAGCGGCAAAACTGGCGCGCCAAATCGCGGACGAATTCACCGCCCGCAACCCGGAGAAGCCGCGTTTCGTGGCCGGTGCGGTTGGCCCGACATCCCGCACTGCATCCATTTCACCGGATGTTAACAACCCTGGATATCGCAACGTCGATTTCCAGACCCTGGTCGACAATTATTACGAAGCGGTGGAAGGCCTTGTTCAAGGCGGCTCTGACCTTATCCTGATCGAAACCATTTTCGATACACTGAACGCCAAGGCTGCGATCTACGCCACCCAGCAGTACTTCATCGACAGTGGTATTGAGTTGCCAATCATGATTTCCGGCACTATTACCGACGCTTCAGGCCGCACCCTGTCTGGCCAGACCACCGAGGCATTCTGGAATTCCGTATCTCACGCCAGGCCTGTTTCAGTCGGTCTGAACTGCGCCCTCGGTGCCGACGCCCTGCGCCCCTACGTGGAAGAGCTCGCCAATAAATCGACGACCTACGTCAGCGCCCACCCCAATGCCGGGCTGCCGAACGAATTCGGCGAGTATGACCAGACGCCGGAAGAAATGGCGGAGATTATTGAAGGCTTTGCCCGTGACGGGTTTCTGAACATCATCGGTGGTTGCTGTGGCTCACGCCCGGACCATATCGAAGCCATCGCGGAAGCGGTTTCCAAATACCCGCCACGAAAGATACCAGAGCAGAAACCCGCGCTGAGGCTGTCCGGCCTTGAACCGTTTACGGGTGACGAGAACACCCTGTTCATCAACGTGGGTGAGCGCACAAACGTGACGGGCTCCAAGCGATTCCTGCGGCTGATCAAAGAGGAGCAGTACGAAGAGGCCCTCAGCGTCGCCCGCGACCAGGTAGAAAACGGTGCCCAGATCATCGACATCAACATGGATGAGGGCATGCTGGATTCGAAGGACGTCATGGTGACGTTCCTCAATCTGGTCGCCTCGGAACCCGACATCTCCCGCGTTCCGATCATGATTGATTCCTCCAAATGGGAGGTCATCGAAGCCGGCCTGCGCTGCATACAGGGCAAGGCAGTGGTGAACTCCATCAGCCTGAAGGAAGGCGAGGATGAGTTCCTCAAGCGTGCCCGTGACTGCATGCGCTACGGCGCCGCCGTCGTGGTCATGGCCTTCGATGAGGACGGCCAGGCGGATACCTTTGAACGTAAAACGGAGATCTGCAAGCGCTCCTACGATCTCCTCGTCGGTATCGGCTTCACCGCCGGCGATATCATTTTCGACCCCAATATCTTCGCCATCGCCACTGGTATCGAGGAGCACAACAATTACGCGGTGGATTTCATCAACGCCAGCCGCTGGATTCGCGACAACCTGCCCCATGCGTCTATCTCCGGCGGTGTCAGCAACGTGTCGTTCTCGTTCCGCGGTAACGATGCCGTGCGTGAAGCCATCCACTCGGTGTTCCTGTACCACGCCATCAAGGCCGGCATGAACATGGGCATCGTCAACCCCGGCCAGCTCGTGATCTACGACGAGATCGATCCGGAACTGAAAGAGTTGGTTGAGGACGTGGTGCTCAATCGCCGTGACGACGGCACCGACCGCTTGCTGGAAATTGCCGAGCGCTATCGCAGCAAGGGCGGCAAGACCCAGGAAGAAGACCTGGCCTGGCGCGAGTGGCCGGTTGAGAAACGGGTGGAGCATGCCCTGGTCAAGGGTATAACCAACTACATCATTGAAGACACCGAAGCCTGCCGGCAGCGCGCCGCCCGCCCGATCGAGGTTATTGAAGGCCCGCTGATGGACGGCATGAACGTGGTTGGCGACCTGTTTGGCGACGGCAAGATGTTCCTGCCCCAGGTGGTCAAAAGCGCCCGCGTTATGAAGCAGGCGGTGGCCCATCTGATTCCCTATATCGAGGCCGAGAAATCCGGCAATCAGCAAGCCAAGGGCAAAATCCTGATGGCGACGGTCAAAGGGGACGTACACGATATCGGCAAGAACATCGTGGGTGTGGTGTTGCAGTGCAACAACTATGAGGTCATCGACCTCGGCGTGATGGTGCCCTGCGACAAGATCCTTGACGTGGCAAAGAAGGAAAACGTCGACATTATCGGCCTCAGCGGCCTGATCACGCCGTCGCTGGATGAAATGGTCCACGTTGCCAAGGAAATGCAACGGCTGGACTTCAACATCCCGCTGATGATCGGTGGTGCCACCACTTCCAAGGCTCACACTGCGGTAAAGATCGAACCCCAGTACAAAAACGACATCGCTCTGTATGTATCCGATGCCTCGCGCTGCGTGAACGTGGCCTCCCAGCTACTGAGCAAGACCGCCAAACCCGCATTGGTGGACGGTGCACGCACGGAGTACGACGAAATTCGGGAACGCCGTAAAAACCGCGGGGAACGTACCAAGCTGGTCTCATTGAAGGAGGCCCGAGCCCGCGCCCCGGAAATCCAGTTCGACGACTACCAGCCGCCGAAGCCAGCCTTCACCGGTGTACGGTCCTTTGAAACCTATGATCTGAAGCAACTGGTGGACTACATCGACTGGACGCCCTTCTTTATCTCTTGGGATATGTCCGGCAAGTACCCCGCCATTTTCGATGATCCAAAGCGCGGTGAAGCCGCCAGAACGCTGTTTGAGGACGGTCAAAAAATCCTTCAGCAGATGATCGACGAGAAACGCGTTTCCGCCAAGGCGGCGATCGGCTTCTGGCCAGCCAACCGTCGCGGCGACGATATTGTGCTCTACACCGACGAAACCCGGGAAAAGGAACTCACCACCCTGCACCATCTGCGCCAACAGGATGACAAGGCACCGGGCAAGCCAATGATGACGTTGTCGGATTTTGTAGCGCCGGAAGGTGACGGCCCCGTGGATTACGTGGGCGGCTTTGCTGTAACCACTGGCATCGGCGCGGAAGAGTTTTCACTGGAATTCAAGGATCGCAACGACGATTACAACGCCATCATGGTCAAGGCCCTGGCGGACCGTCTTGCGGAAGCCTTTGCCGAGCACCTGCACGAACGGGTACGGAAGGAATTCTGGGGTTATGCCGAAGACGAGGCACTCAGAAATGACGACCTGATCCGTGAACGGTACCGGGGCATCCGGCCAGCGCCCGGCTATCCCGCCTGCCCGGACCACACGGAGAAGGCCACCCTGTTCGACCTGCTCGACGCACCGGCAAACGCTGGACTGGAACTGACCGAGCACTTTGCCATGTTCCCGACTGCGGCGGTTTCCGGATGGTATTTCTCCCATCCCGAATCAAAGTATTTTGCGGTGGGTAAGATTGGCGTGGATCAGGTTGAAGACTACGCAACACGAAAGGGAATATCCAAGGCCGAAGCAGAGCGATGGCTGGCGCCCAGCCTTGCGTACGACCCGGCGGAATAATCACCGCCGGTGTCCGCCTTCACACACCAGCGGAAGCCAAGCATGACGGATAAACACGAAAACGAGCAATCACCCGACAAGCCTGCCGAGCCTGCCAAATCGGCAAAGAAAGCGAAGGCAGGACCGGGGGTTCTCAAGGTGATGCAGAGCATCCTTGCCGGCGCACTCGGCGTTCAGTCCGACAAGCGCCGTGAGGAGGATTTCTCAAGCCACAGTCCCTGGCCGTACATCATCGCCGGCATCCTGTTTACGGTCGGCTTCGTTGTTACCCTCGTGGTGGTCGTCAAGCTGGTGCTTGCCGGCCAGTAGCGATTACTGCCCGGATACCCAGACTACGGCGAAGGCAACGACCAGCATTACCAGTAAAACGGCGGCAACGGCGTCGGCCTGACTGTCGGTTCTCGCGGTCTTCTTCATACTCTTTCCTCGCTATGTCGTTATTATCTGTTTTGTCGCACACGCCTCTTTAAATCTAGGCGGGAAATTGTAATCAGTCCAGCAATATCTGGCTTTCTATATCACCTTAGTCGATAAACATATTTGGAAATAATCATTTTAAGAATAATGACACGGTGATATTCTCCCACGCAAGAAATGGCACTAAAGCCGTATTTCCAGCGTTTCAGCAGGACGTTCCACTATGTATGTTTATGACGAACACGACCGGCAGATGGCTGCCGAGCGCGTTGCACAATTCCGTGACCAGACCGAGAGAGCATTGGCTGGCGAGCTGAGCGAAGACGAGTTTCTTCCACTGCGACTTCAGAACGGATTGTATGTACAGCGTCTTGCCCCGATGTTGCGCATCGCGGTTCCGTACGGAATGCTCCGTTCTACCCAGCTTCGCCGCCTGGCACGCATAACCCGTGACTATGACAAAGGTTATGCGCACTTTACAACCCGCCAGAACGTTCAGCTCAACTGGCCGGAAATCGAAGACGTACCGGATATCCTGGCCGAGTTGGCGGAAGTGGAAATGCACGCCAACCAGACCAGCGGCAACTGCATTCGCAACACCACCACGGATCAGTTTTCCGGTGTGCAGGCTGACGAGATCACCGACCCGCGCCCTTACTGCGAAATCATCCGCCAGTGGTCTACCTTCCACCCGGAATTCGCTTTTCTGCCGCGCAAATTCAAAGTGGCCGTCAACGCCTCCGAACATACCGACCGCGCTGCTATCCAGGTGCATGATATCGGCCTGCAGATGGTGCGCAATGATCAGGGTGAACTCGGCTTCCGTGTTCACGTGGGCGGCGGTCTTGGACGTACGCCGATGGTAGGCCCGGTTATCCGTGACTTCCTGCCGGAGCTGGACCTGCTCACATATCTTGAAGCCGTGCTGCGTGTTTACAACCGTTACGGTCGCCGGGACAACAAATTCAAGGCCCGCATCAAGATTCTGGTGAAGGCGCTGACACCCGAAGGCTTTGCGGCGAAGGTGGAAGACGAATGGTCCCACATCAAGGACTCCCCCACCCGCCTGACCCAGGAAGCCATTGAGCAGTTCAAAGGGTATTTCACCGAGCCGGACTACCAGCAGGTTCCGGATGTGAAGGACGCTTTGGCGACCCAACGATTCGAGAACCGCGAGTTTGATCAGTGGATCAGCCACAACGTGGATACCCACAAGAACCCTGGCTACGCCATTGTGACACTGACCATGAAGAAAACCGGCACACCGCCGGGCGATGTCAGTGATCGCCAGCTTGAACAGATTGCTGACCTGGCGGACCAGTACAGCTTTGGTGAAGTACGGGTGACGCACCAGCAGAACGTGGTTCTGGCGGATGTCCGGAAAGACCAACTGTTTGAGCTGTGGCGAGCGATCACACCGATGGACTTTGCCACGGCGAACCTGAATACGCTGACCGATGTTATCTGCTGCCCCGGTGGCGATTACTGCGCCCTGGCGAATGCGAAGTCTATTCCCGTGGCGGAGTCCATTCAGCGCCAGTTCGATGATATGGACTACCTGTACGACATCGGCAACATTGATTTGAACATTTCCGGCTGCATGAACGCCTGTGGTCACCACCATGTGGGCAACATTGGCGTCCTTGGCGTCGACAAGAAGGGTCAGGAGTTCTACCAGATCAGCCTGGGCGGCTCCTCCCATCACGATGCCGCGATTGGCAAGATTCTCGGGCCCTCTTTTGCCCGGGAAGATATGCCGGAAGTGATGCAGAAAATCATTAATGTGTACGTCGATAACCGGACCGAGGAAGAGCCTTTCCTGGATACTTATCGCCGTATTGGCATCGAGCCATTCAAGGAGCGGGTTTATGCCTGATGTGATCACCAGTGACGGAAGTATCCGTCAGGACGATTGGGTTGTTGTGCCAAGGCCAGCAGACGGGGAGTCTCTGGATGTTCCCGAACAACCTGCCCTGATTCCGGCCGATCTTTGGTTGGCGGGCAAGGAGCACTTTGAAGACCGTGATGATATCGGTGTGTGGCTCGACAGCCATGATGAGCCGGAGATTCTGGCTGGCGTGGTCAATGAGCTGCCGGTGATTGCGGTGAACTTTCCGAAGTTCAGCGATGGCCGCGGTTACAGTATCGCGCGGCTGCTTCGGGAGCGCCTGAGCTACCGGAACGAACTTCGTGCGGTCGGTGATGTGCTTCTTGATCAGCTGCAGTTTATGAAGCGGTGCGGTTTTGACACGTACGTACTGCGCGCCGACAAGGATATCAACAAGGCAGCTCGTTGCCTGAACTTCTTTACCCAGGGGTATCAGGCGGCGACGGATACGGACGAGCCGTTGTTTCGTCGTCGGGCTTCCTGACTCTTAGTCTTTTACTCCCCAGACGAACAAAGAGGGAGCTGATTACCAAAACACGCCTCAAGACGTCCTGTTCGGCTTGGGCTCCGCCATCCATGGCTCCGCACAGTTTTGATAATCAGCTCCCTCTTCGTTCTGGCGGACTTTTTTAGAAGCCCGCCTCTGAGAAGTCTCGTCGTTCCTTACTTGGAATGGTCGAGAACAATCTTCCCGGATGACTCCCCTTTCAGGAACGCCTTCAAAGCGCCATCCAGCTCTCCACGCCCGATGTCCCGCGCCGAAGCTTCTGTCTTTTTGCACGCCCAGTCACCGGCAAATTTGTCCCAGACTGACTGTTTGTCCGACAGCGGAATTTCAACCGAATCCACGCCCAGCAGGTTGTTACCCCGCAGGATAAACGGCAGAACGGTGGTTTCCAGTTGTGGCCCGGCGACCAGACCGCAGCAGGAAACGGACCCGCCTGGGTGGATCTGCTTCAGCAATTCCGCCAGTGGACCACCGCCAACGGTATCCACGGCGTTGGCATAGGCGGGTTTCAGCATTGGCTTCTTTTCGGCTGCCAGAGCTTCGCGCCCCAGCACTTCCGTGGCACCAAGGTTTTTGAGTGCATCGGCATGGTCTTGTTTGCCACTGATAGCCACGACTTCGAAGCCGAGGCTTGCAAGCAGCTCAACCGTTACGCTGCCGACAGCGCCACTGGCACCACTGACAGCGACTTTGCCCTGCTCAGGCCTGGCACCCATGGTCAATAGCTTTTGTACACACAGACCCGCCGTAAGGCCGGCCGTGCCGTATATCATGGCGGTGCGGGCGCTCCAGCCCTTGGGCATTGCCACACACCACTCGGCCGGTACCCGGATGTATTCGCCGAAGCCGCCGTCGGTGTTCATGCCCAGGTCGTAGCCGGTTACCAGTACCTGGTCGCCGGCTGAAAAGGAGCCGGAGGAGGCTTCTACGACTTCCCCGGCAGCATCGATGCCAGGAGTGTGGGGGAAGTTACGTGTAACACCCTTGTTGCCGGAGGCCGACAAGGCATCCTTGTAGTTCAGGGACGAATGACTGACTTTGATCAGGACGTCGTTTTCGGGCAGATCGGATACGTGCAGCGTCTGCTCAGAGCCCTCGTATTCGCCGTCCTGCTCCTGAACGCGCCATGCCTTGAATTCGGTGTCGTTTGTCATGACTCTGTTCCCGTTACTGTAGGTTTACTGGATTTTCTGGTTGCGGAATGCGCCCAGTACCCGCCATACGGTGTGTTCAAGTGCCGCGCTGGTGGCCAGGCCAAGCTTTTCCGGCAACGTGCGTTTGCGCTGGAAACCTACCGAGATTACGTCTGCACTGTCACAGGCCTCAATGAGATATTCGTCGGAGGTCTTGATCTCGTCCACCAGTTTGACCTCCAGCGCGCGGCGGCCAAACCAGATATCGCCGTTTGCAACGGCGGCAATATCCAGTTCCGGACGGCGTTCACCCACGTACTCTTTGAACAACACGTGGGTATCCTCAAGGTCTTCAAGGAATTTGGTTCTGCCTTTATCCGTGTTCTCGCCGAATACGGTCATGGTGCGCTTGTGCTCACCAGCGGTCAGAATTTCGAAGTCGACGTCGTTTTTCTTGAGGAAACGATGGAAGTTGGGCAGTTGGGCAACAACACCAATGGACCCGAGAATCGCAAATGGCGACGCGACAATCCGGTCAGCCACGCACGCCATCATGTAACCGCCGCTGGCGGCGACTTTATCCACGCAGGCCGTAAGCCGAATACCCTTGGCGCGAATACGGTCTAACTGGGCAGCCGCGAGTCCGTAAGAGTGAACCAGGCCGCCGCCACTTTCGAGACGTATCACCACTTCATCGGTTTCGGGCTCCGCAACGCTGAGCACCGCTGTGATCGAGCGGCGCAAAGAGTCCGTATCGCTGGCTTTGATATCGCCGTCAAAGTCCAGCACGTACACCTTGGGACGGGGTTTTTCCTCAGCATCACCGGATTTGCGCTTGGCCTTCTCGGCTTTCTGTTTGGCCTTGTCTTCTTTTTTACGGGTTTTCTCAAAAGCCTTGCGCTCTGAATCGCTGCGCAGTTTGGCCTGAAGTGACTCCCTCAGCTTGCGGTATTTCTCGTTGAGTTTGCGAACCCGCAGCTCACCGTCACTCCCCTGATCGTCCTTGTCTTTATGGGCAGCGGATAAAACCACTGAGACAATGACCAGAAGCGCCACCACGAGGGTGACCGTTTTCGCAATAAACAAACCGAACTCTGTCAGAAATTCCAAGTTGCTTCTCCAGGATTATTCTTGAGCGCTCGATTGTAACCGAGGTGCCCTGAGGTACAAGCCATAGAACCAATAACAAATTAAAACAAGCGTTCGATCGAGCTTGACACCAGTAATGTCTAACCCTAAAGTCGAATGGCTACGTCGGCTCACCCGGGCTTCCATGCAGGCGAAAGGCCAGGAACCAGAAGCCGTCAATACGCCACGACAACCATCAATAAGGGTAAAATAATGTCTGTAGCTCAGATATTCGAGAAACTCGAACAAAATTTTAACGCGGACGCAGCTGAAGGCCTGGATCTGGTATTCCAGTTCGACATCGAGGACGACAAGACCTATCACCTGGTTATCAAGGATGGCACCTGCAAGATGGCTGAAGGCGCCCATGACGATCCTTCCGTCACCCTGATCATGAACTCCGAAACCCTGCAGGGCATCGTTTCCGGCGAAACCGATGGCATGCAAGCCTTTATGGCCGGTCAGCTGCGCGCTGAAGGCGACATGATGCTGGCAACCAAGCTGGGCGAGCTGTTCAACATGGGCTGATCGATAGGCTGATCGCTCTTTGAACGCCATAAAAAAACCTGCCCAAACGGCAGGTTTTTTTATGGCCATTGAATAACGCAACAGGACTAAAGCCCCACGTCCTCCAATGAGGATTCCGCCAGCTTCAACAGGTCAGCATTTCGATCTTCGCGCCTGCCTACACTCTCTATATAGTACTCAAGGGACGTTAGTGCGTCCGCCAGTGCTTCCAACACCTGAGCCTGAGGCGCTTCCCTGGCATCCAGCAATCGTTCCTGAATGGACGCCGCCACGCGCTCCAACACCGAGGCCGCGCCGGGATCGTCCAGCATGTGCAGACCACCCCAGATACTGTGCAACGTAGCAGGCAGGTTGGCGAGGTGGAGCTTGTCGTAGTCGGACTCGATGAACGCCGTGATGGCACGTTTTGCGAGGGTCAGCGCACTTTTCGCTTCGTCGGCCACCACGTAGGTGGCTTCCTGAAGGTAAAGAGATTCTTCACGGGTACGCTGCCCACCAGCAAGAGCGTCGGTTTCCGAGGTGATGCCACGAACCACGATTTGCATCACGGCGTCCTCGATACCCAATACGGAATCGGCCAGCTTGTAGAGCTCATCGTCCGCTGGCAGGCGACTCTCTTCCTCCCAGGTCCGCAACTTCACGGCCTCACCCCGGGCCATGGTTCCCAGCTGGTTGAGATCCAGCATCACCAGTGTATTGGCAAGGCGCTCAAGCGCATCTGCAATGGAGGACAACTCCGCCAGGTCCGGCTCGATGCCGCGCTCAACAATGTCCAGCTTGTCCTTGAGCTGATTCAGTTCGTCCTGCAACGCCGTCGACAACGATTTGAGAACATCGGTGCCCGGGCCATAAAGACGACGGGCATGGGCATCAAGCATGGAGTCCGGGAATTCCGCGGGCGTCAGTCGATAAGCTGACAACACGGAGGTTACCTCGGGATTTGCCGATCCACTTCTATAGAGCAGGTACACCAGATCACGAATGAGAGAATCCGGCGCATCCTTGGCCGTGGCCACCTTGCCGACGTATACGACTTCACGGGAATATTTCTCGATACGCATGAACATGCGCTTGCGGGCTTTGCTGAACCCCATGACCCGATCAAGCATGGTATCCGCCACAATGGCAACCAGACACCACATCTGCCCCATGGGCTGCCCCTGGCAAAGCCGAGCAAATCCACGCGCCGCCCGCCCAAACAACTTTTTACTCACCACATCGTTCTTTTCACGAAGCACACCCAACAGCGCGACCTGGAACGTCAAACGCATACGGCGGGCCAGTATCTCGTATTCCGCTTCGTTACCGTCAAACGTCTGAAGAGAAAGCCCCGAGCAGAAGTCCGGCCGTTCCTTGACATCAACATCGAAGAAACAGGATTCCGGGTAGGGTTTTTCCTTGCGGGCTTCGCGCAGATCATTGATAACCGGCAGCAGCAGCTCCGGATGGTCCGCACGTTGCTGATGATAGTATTCAACATAACGGCGCAAAATGAACAATGCGCTATTGAGAGTCGTCAGGAGGATATTCTTGTCATCGTTGGCGCCAACGGGAACATCATTGGCCATACTGACGGCTTCCTGGCACAACAGAGTGCCGGCACGCAGTTCGACAAGAATGAAAATACCGCGGAGCTGATTCAGAAAATCCACACAGTTCTGCAGATCCTCACCGCTTTCACGGTTTTCCTGAAAGCGTTCAAGGCTGGACTCTGCCTGTCTGATGGTCTGCTCAATCTCACTTTTGACCAGATCAAATGACTGTGATTTCGTCGCCAGAGACGATTGAACCATAAACGCTTCCTGTAAATTATGCGGAAACTACCGCGTCCTGTTCTTGGAATGTGATCTTTTCGGTTGTTTGAAGAATCACTTTATGAGCCAGATTTACCCTTCCCGGCTAAAATAAAAAGTTCGCGAAAACTCGCGAACTTATCATTACTTATAACACAAAACTCAAGTAGCTCAAGAAAGCAGGAATGTAACAAAACGTACAGCGCGACACACAGTTCGCACTGCCAAAAGAATATTCTGCTTAGCTCGGCTTATTCTTCAGCTGTAAGCTTATCCCATACAGTTGTACCGGCCTGCTTTGCCAGCAATGCCATGAATTCGTCGTGGGCGGAGCGCTCATCGTCACTGGCCCTGGGTACCGGCAACGGATTGCGATTATCCGCCAGGCGACGGATACCGCCCTCACCGCCAGCTTCGTCACCGCCAGCATCCAGGGAGAGTGCTGTCTGCCCGCCAGTCAGCAAAAGATAGACGTCAGCAAGGATTTCCGCATCCAGCAAAGCGCCGTGCAGCTCGCGATTACTGTTGTCGATCCCGTAACGCTTGCATAAGGCGTCCAGATTATTTTTTTGGCCGGGATGCTTCTTGCGGGCAATGGCAAGGGAGTCCACCACGCCGCAATGTTCAGTCGTCCTGCGAACAGGCTTCAGACGGGCGAATTCGGAATCCATGAATCCAATATCGAACGCCGCGTTGTGAATAACCAGCTCGGCCCCTTTTATGAACTCAAAGAACTCGTCGGCTATTTCGGCGAATTTTGGCTTGTCCGCCAGGAACTCGTTGGTGATGCCATGAACCGTTATGGCTTCCGCCTCCACTTCCCGCTCCGGGTTAATGTAGACGTGATAGTGCCGACCGGTAATCTGACGTTCCATCAACTCAACGCAGCCAATTTCGATAATCCGGTGACCTTCCGTCGGGTCGATACCGGTGGTTTCCGTATCCAGTACAATCTGTCTCATGGTTTTCCTATGGTTACCCCATTGGTTACGCCGTTGTTATCCGGCGTTCGCCAGTTCTTCCACACCGCGATTGGCCAGCTCGTCTGCCAGCTCGTTGTCAGGATTGCCCGAGTGCCCTTTCACCCAATGCCAATTGACCTTGTGGCGGGCCACCTCATTGTCCAGCTCCCGCCAGAGATCTTCATTCTTGACCGGCTTCTTTGCGGATGTTTTCCAACCGTTTCGCTTCCAGCCCGTCATCCATTCGGTGATGCCCTTACGGACATATTGGGAATCGGTATAAAGTTCCACGTCGCAGGCGCGCCTGAGCGCTTTCAAACCCTGTATCGCAGCCATCAACTCCATGCGATTATTGGTGGTATTCGCTTCACCACCGTGCAACATCTTGTTGGCATCGCCGTACCTCAGAACAACGCCCCAGCCTCCTGGCCCAGGGTTGCCCTTGCAGGCGCCATCGGTATAGAGAACAACCTTACCGGCCATCAATACTCCTCGACATGCTTGTGTTTCAGTATGGCGCACCGACCGTTTTCGGGGCGCGCCGGGTAGTCACGGGAAGCTCCCACTGCGCCCCGTCCTGGCAAGGCAATGACTTTCTGCCCCTGCCAGGCTGGTCTCCGTTGTAACCTGGAGTAAACGCGTTTTTTGGCAAGGATACAGTAATAAGCCCCCACCGGCAGGAAACGGTTGCCGCACACCCTTTCCATCAGGCCCCTGCGCTCTGCGAGTGCCGCCCGCTGAAGCGGAACCTGGAAAAACGAGGAGCCCGAGGACTCCACAGAAAAGTCCAGTAGCCGGAGCCAGTCCTCCATGCGTCCCTTCATCAGAAAACGACCACCCCAGGGGCCTTCATGGTGCCTGGAAACCAGTTTCCTCACGCCCCAAAGGCTAAACGGGTTAAACCCGATCAGCACCATCATGCCCTCCCCCCTAAGCACCCTGGAGGCCTCTCGCAAAGCCTGGTGGGGATGCGGCGAAAAATCCGCCGTGTGGTGGAGAATCACCAGGTCCATGGAGTCACCGGGAAAGGGCAACTCATCGGCATCGCAGACCGCCACACCGTCGGGAATGGAAGACTGCCAGTTCGGCGTCGTCAGAACACGTTGGGCAAAATCCGTCCCACTGGCCAGTGGCAGGCGATGACTGACGGCAACCTGCAACTGTCTCGCACCGGAGAGGGCGCGAACATGGCGCTCAACGCAGGCGCGCTGGTCAGCCAGCAGTGAACGGCCCAGGGGCGTCTGGAACCAGCTCTCGAAGCTGTCATGTCGGGCGGGATAGTCAACGTCACCTGTTGGGCTCATTGCTGCGTTCCCCTGGTTCGTTTCTCCGGTGTTGGGGCACCGGGATTAATACTCTATGATAACAGTCACACTCGTATCGCACATGTGGAGCCTATGCTGACCATTAACGCTATTCCAGCCTTCAATGACAACTACATCTGGTGCCTGTCCAACAGTGAGGACCGTAAGGCATTGATCGTGGACCCCGGGCAGGCGGAGCCGGTCATCGAGTTCCTGGCAGACAACGGACTGGAACTGGACACCATCCTGGTGACCCACCACCACCCTGACCATGTTGGCGGCGTGAGCAAACTCGCCGGAACAGTATCCGACTGCAGAATCATCGGCCCGGCGAATTCTCCCTTCAAGGGCGCCACCAGTGAGGTGCACCCCGGGGATGACGTGGTCTGGCAACAGCTCACATTCAGTGTCCTTGGTGTTCCCGGGCACACTCTCGACCACATTGCCTATTATACCGACGTTCATGTCAACGACCGTCCGGTCCTGTTTTGTGGCGATACCCTGTTTGTGTGCGGTTGTGGACGCCTATTTGAAGGGTCTCCAGAGCAAATGAAACGCTCGCTGGAAAGCCTTAGGGGCCTGCCAGACGACACAGCCGTGTATTGCGCCCACGAATACACACTAGCCAACCTTAAATTCGCCCGTCATTGGCTACCTGATGACGAGCCGCTCAGGGATTTCGAAGCCCGCTGCCAGAAACGTCGCGAAGATGGCATGCCCACCGTTCCATCCATCCTTGGTGAGGAAAAGCAACTTAACCCTTTCCTGCGCTGGGACGACAAGGCGGTCATCGAAGCTGCGCACCAATACGCTCAGAAAGCGGGCCTGGCCGTCGAATCGGACAACGACGTGTTCGCAGCCACAAGGCACGGCAAAGACACATTCTAAAGGACACGTTCTAAAGGATACGCTCAGAGGCGGGTAACAATTTCTATCAATGACGTAACGCGAGTCTTGTTGACCCCCCGAAAAGCCTTCCAATAGAATCCGTGAAACTTTTGTGTCATAACTCATTAAATATGCCGGGTTTTCATACAGTTCACCCCGGCGTCGACCAGCCACCGGAAGTAGTCATATGACGGTCTCGCGATTTTCCACCCTGTTTCTCCTTGGCGCACTTGCCAGTGGCTGCAGCGCTCTTGATCCTTTCTCAGAGTCTCCATCAAGTGACGTACTGGCCTCAGAAAAACTGACCGTGGCCGCCGGTGACGATGAGCTTAAAGAAGCGATTGAGTCCTCGCCTGGTGACGAATCAACCGGCCGCGCGTCCCGGACGAAGCTCGACGACGCCATCGACCCAACGCTCAAGAAAACCGCGGAAGACGCCAGGGAAAAGCTGGACGATCCTGACCAGAAGATCGCGGAAGAGAATGACGCCACACCGGACCTGTGGCACCGCCTGCGGGCAGGCTTCGCGCTGGATCACGATGCCAGCGAACCCAGGGTCCAGGCGCAACTGAACTGGTACAAAAAGCACCCGCGCTACATTGACCGAGTCGTCGATCGTGGCAGCCGCTACCTGCACTATATTGTTTCCGAAGCCGAGAAACGCGGGCTGCCCACGGAACTGGCCCTGCTGCCCGTGGTGGAGAGCGCCTTCGATCCGTTTGCGTACTCCCACGGTCGTGCTGCCGGCCTGTGGCAATTCATTCCTTCCACGGGTAAGTATTTTGGCCTGACCCAAAGCTGGTGGCATGACGATCGCCGCGACATCATTGCTGCCACCGACGCGGCGCTGACGTACCTTGACCGACTGGCAACGCGATTTGACGGCGACTACATGCTGGCACTTGCGGCTTATAACAGTGGTGGGGGCACGGTTTCCAGCGCCATGCGCCGCAACCGCAAGCGCAATCAGCCAACGGATTACTGGTCCCTCGACCTGCCTCGGGAGACTCGCCATTACGTCCCAAAACTGATCGCCCTGGCGAAGATCTTTGATGATCCACAGGCCCACGGCATCGAACTGCCCCCGCTGGACGACGAGCCCTACTTTGAAGTCGTCGACACCGGTTCGCAGCTCGATCTGGCCCAGGCAGCGGAACTGGCCGGTGTCGATATCGACGAGATTTACCTGCTCAACCCCTCGTACAATCGCTGGGCGACATCACCGGATGGTCCCCACCGTCTGCTAGTTCCCCGCGACCAAGCTGAAACCTTCGCTACGGCCCTCAAGGGCATGGATCCGGCGAAGCGCGTTTCCTGGCGGAACTACAAGGTGGAATCTGGCGACACCCTGAGCACCATTGCCAAACGCTACTCCACCACACCCTCGGTGATACAGCAGGTCAACAACCTCGACAGTCACATCATTCGCATCGGCCAACGGCTGATGATTCCCTCTGCTGCCGAACAGGCGGGCACCTATTCCCTGAGCGCCAGTGAACGACTCGCCAGAAAGCAGGAACGGAGCGGCAAGAACGCCAATGGCACCCGAGTTGACTACAAAGTTCGCTCCGGGGACACCTTCTGGGATATTGCCCGCGAGCATCGGGTGTCCGTTCGCCAGCTGGCGTCCTGGAATGGCATGGCACCTGGTGATCCTCTGATGCCCGGCAAGAAACTCGTCATCTGGTCCAAGTCGAAACAACCCGCCATGCTGGCCAGCACCAATCGTGGCAAAGGCATGGTACGCAAGGTGGGCTATCAGGTCCGCAAAGGAGATTCCCTGTCGACCATCGCCAGCCGGTTTGCGGTTAATGTGAGAGACATCGCAAGCTGGAACGACCTCAACACCTCACGTTATCTTCAGCCCGGGCAAAGTCTGGTACTCTATGTCGACATAAGAAACAGCCCCTGAGTCTGAACCGAAACGTGCGAGATCTATGACAAGAACACGGAAAGCCTCATCCCTCATCAGTGTTTTGACCGTTACCGCCATGGTTCTCCTCCCATGGCAATCAGCTTCAGCCGAGCCGGACGTACGTCACGGCATCGCCATGCACGGCGATCCCCAATACGACGAAGGCTTCCCGCACTTTGACTACGTTAACCCCGGGGCGCCCAAGGGCGGCGTCCTTCGAATGGCCGTGGTGGCCAACGGATTCGACACCTTTAACCCTTTCGTTATTCGCGGTGTAGCCGCTGCGGGCATTAACACATACCTATACGATACGCTGATGGAACCGTCGGCGGACGAACCCTTTTCCGCGTATGGCCTGATTGCCGAGTCTATTGAAACCCCGGAAGACCGCAGTTACGTGACCTTTCATCTGCGTGATGAAGCCCGGTTCCAGGATGGTGAACCCATTACCGCGAAGGACGTGAAGTTTTCGTTCGATGTTCTGACCACCAAAGGCCATCCTTTCTATCGCAACTATTATGCAGACGTGTCCGAGGTAATCATCGAAGACGAGCGGACTATCCGCTTCGAGTTTGGTGACACCAACAACCGTGAACTGCCACTGATTCTTGGCCAACTGCCCGTTCTTCCAAGTCATTACTGGAAAGATCGTGAATTTGGCGACAACGGTCTGACACCGCCCGTTGGCAGTGGCCCGTATCGCATTGGCGACTTCGAGGCGGGCCGCTCCATCACCTTCAAACGGGTGGAGGATTACTGGGCCAGGAACATCGGAGTGCGAAAGGGGCGGTATAACTTCGATGAAATTCACTATGACTACTACAAGGATGACACCGTCGCCCTGGAGTCCTTCCGTGCCGGTAATTTCGATTTTCGGGTAGAGTCCTCGGCCAAGAACTGGGCCACCGCCTACACCGGTAACCAGTTTGACTCCGGCAAGGTTAAAACTGAAGCCGTAGAACATGGCCGCCCTGCCGGCATGCAGGCGTTCGCGATGAACACCCGCCGCCAGGTATTCAGCGACCCTCGTGTACGGGAAGCGCTGGCTTACGCGTTTGACTTTGAATGGGCCAACAAAAATCTTTTCTTCGGGCAATACACCCGTACCTCAAGCTACTTCGAGAACAGCGAGCTGGCGTCATCAGGACTGCCCGAAGGCCGCGAACTGGAGGTCCTTGAGCCTTACCGCGATCAATTGCCCGACGATGTATTCAATGAAGAGTATCAACCCCCTTCGACGGCGGGTAAAGGCGGGCTTCGCGATAACTTCCGTACAGCCCTGACGTTGTTACGGGAGGCCGGCTATGAGGTCAGGGATGGCACCATGGTGAACCGGGAAACCGGTAATCCCCTGGCCTTCGAGATCCTGATCTTTCAGAAAACCTTTGAACGGGTGGTGCTGCCCTTCAAGAACAACCTCGAAAGACTCGGCATTGATGTGTCCGTACGCCTGGTGGATACCAACCAGTACATCCAGCGCCTTCGTGAGTTCGACTACGACATGACCGTCCAGGGCATCGGCCAGTCCGACTCTCCTGGCAATGAGCAGCGGGAGTACTGGCATTCCTCCAATGTCGATGTGAAGGGCTCGCGCAACTATATGGGGGTGGATAGCCCGGTGGTGGATGAATTGGTCAACCTGGTCATCCAGGCGCCTACCCGGGAGGAGCTTGTTCATCGTACGCGGGCGCTGGACCGTGTGCTGCTGCATGGGCACTACGTGATTCCAAACTGGTACCTGGCCAAGGATCGGATCGCCTACTGGTCGTTCCTTCAACGGCCGGAGACGGTTCCCAAAAACGGTGTGGACATCAACAACTGGTGGGTAAAAAGCACTGACCAATGACGCAGATCTCTGATACAACTTTGACGGAGTTCCGCTGAATGGGCAGTTATATCCTCAGGCGCCTTGCGCTGATAATCCCCACCCTCCTCGGGATCATGCTGCTCAATTTCGTCATTGTTCAGGCCGCCCCTGGCGGTCCCGTTGAGCAGTTGATTGCGGAAACCGAGGGGCACGGTGGTAGCGCCCTTTCCCGGGCCAGCGGCGGTGGTGCCGGCGGCGAGGTTACCTCCTCAAGTGGCGACAGCCGCGGCTCCCGTGGCCTGCCGGAAGAGCTGCTCAAAGAAATAGAGGTTATGTACGGCTTCGACAAGCCGGCCCACGAGCGATTCCTGAAGATGCTCGGGGATTACGCCACCTTTGATTTTGGCGAGTCCTTTTTTAGGGACCGCTCGGTGATCGAACTGATTCTGGGCAAGATGCCGGTGTCCATCTCCCTGGGGTTGTGGTCCACCCTGATCATCTACCTGATCTCGATCCCCCTCGGCATCCGCAAGGCGGTCACCGACGGATCGCGATTCGACGTCTGGAGCAGTTCTGCCATCGTGGTGGGTTACGCCATACCAGGCTTCCTGTTTGCGATACTGTTGATCGTCCTGTTCGCAGGGGGCAGTTATCTGGACTGGTTTCCGCTGCGGGGGCTGACGTCGTCCAATTTCGATGAACTTACCTGGTACCAGAAAATCGGAGATTACTTCTGGCACCTCGCATTGCCTGTAACGGCCAATGTCATCGGTGGCTTTGCCACCCTCACCCTGCTGACCAAGAACTCTTTCCTCGATGAGATCAGCAAGCAGTATGTGGTGACCGCCAGGGCCAAGGGTCTGGAAGAGAAACAGGTGCTTTACGGGCATGTGTTCCGCAACGCCATGCTGATCGTCATTGCCAGCCTTCCCGGCGTGCTTGTGTCGCTATTCTTCACAGGCTCATTGCTGATTGAAGTGATCTTCTCCCTGGATGGCCTCGGATTACTGGGCTTTGAGGCAGCGTTGAACCGGGATTATCCGGTGATATTCGGCACCCTCTATATCTTCACGCTGATGGGATTGGTACTGAAGCTGATCAGCGATATCACTTACGTTCTGGTGGATCCCCGCATCGATTTCGAAAGCCGGGAGGGATCGTAGGTATGGTGACGCTCTCTCCCATCCAGCAACGGCGACTGCGCAACTTCCGCAACAACCGTCGTGGTTTCTGGTCCCTGTGGGTATTTCTGGCCCTCTTTGGGCTCTCACTCATCGCCGAGGTGATTGCGAATGACGTGCCACTGGTCGCCTACTACAAAGGGGATGTTTACTTTCCGATCGTGGAAAGTGTACCCGAGGAGACGTTCGGCGGGTTTCTGCCCACCGAAGCCGACTACCGCGATTCGTTTATCGCCGATGAAATCGAAGCAAATGGCTGGATGATCTGGCCCCCCATTCGTTTTAGCTACAACACCACGAACTATAACCTTGAGGTACCATCTCCGGCCCCACCCAGCGCTGAAAACTGGATCGGCACCGATGACCAGGGCCGGGATGTGGCTGCGCGGGTGATTTACGGGTTCCGCATTTCCGTCCTGTTCGGGCTTGTGCTGACCATTCTCAGCTGCATCGTGGGCGTGGTTGTGGGTGCTATCCAGGGCTACTACGGTGGTAAGGTTGATCTGCTGGGGCAGCGGTTTATCGAAGTCTGGTCAGGGCTTCCGGTGCTCTACCTGCTGATTATTCTGTCCAGCATCGTGCAACCTAATTTCTGGTGGCTGCTGGGCATCATGCTGTTGTTCAGTTGGATGGGGCTGGTGGATGTGGTTCGCGCGGAATTCCTGCGCGCCCGCAATTTCGAATACGTTAAGGCCGCGAGAGCCCTGGGTCTGGGCAACCGCAAGATCATGTTCCGCCATATCCTGCCCAACGCGATGGTGGCCACCCTCACCTTTCTACCGTTCATCCTGACCGGTGCCATAACCGGCCTGACGTCACTGGACTTCCTGGGATTTGGCCTACCGTCCGGGTCACCCTCACTGGGTGAGCTGATCGCCCAGGGTAAATCCAACCTCCATGCCCCGTGGCTGGGTATATCGGCGTTTGTGTCCCTGTCCATCATGTTGACGCTGCTGGTGTTTGTCGGTGAAGCCGTCCGTGATGCCTTCGATCCGAGAAAGAACTGATATGTCGCAACTGCTGGAAATCCGGGATCTGTCCATACGTTTTGACGACACCATTCAGGCCGTGGATCGATTGTCGCTGAGTATCGACAATGGTGAAACCGTCGCCCTGGTGGGAGAAAGCGGCTCCGGGAAATCCGTATCCGCCCTGTCCATCCTCCGACTGCTCGACGAACGCCACGCCAGTTATCCCTCAGGTGCGATCCTGTTCCAGGGAGAGGACATGCTGAAGGCCAGCCAGAAACGCCTTCGACAGATCCGCGGACGTCACGTCAGCATGATTTTCCAGGAGCCAATGACCTCGCTCAATCCATTGCACACGGTGGAAAAGCAGATCAGTGAAACCCTGGCACTGCACAAGGGGATGCGTGGCCCACAGGCTCGTGCCCGTTGCGTGGAACTATTGGATTTGGTCGGCATCCCCTCGCCTGAAGAGCGCCTGACGAGCTACCCTCATCAGCTCTCCGGCGGCCAGAAGCAGCGCGTAATGATTGCCATGGCCCTCGCCAACGAGCCGGACCTGCTGATCGCAGACGAGCCGACAACAGCACTCGACGTCACTGTCCAGAAGCAGGTACTGGAATTGTTAAAAGACCTGCAACAAAAGCTGGGCATGGCGATCTTGCTGATCACCCACGACTTGTCCATCGTGCGGCGCTATGCAGACCATGTCGTGGTGATGGAGCAGGGACAACTGATCGAGGAAGCGCCGACAGCGCAGCTGTTTGAAGAGCCACAGCATGCTTATACCCGTCGCTTGCTGGACGCAGAACCACCGGCCTCGCCGTCGGGCACCATGGTCGACAACAAGTCGCTGCTGGACGTGAACAACCTTGATGTGCGCTTCGTTACTCGCAAAAGCCTGTTTGGTCGGCCTCAGTCGTGGTTTCAGGCGGTCGACGACGTCAGTTTCTCGCTCAACGAAGGCGAAACCCTGGGTATCGTTGGTGAAAGCGGAAGTGGCAAGACCACGATCGGCCACGCACTGCTGAAGCTCACTTCCAGTCGCGGCAGTATTCGGCTCAGCGGCGAAGAACTCGGTCCGCTCGACCAGAAGCAGTTCCGGCCATGGCGCAGCCGTATTCAGATTGTGTTCCAGGACCCATTCGGTAGCCTCAGCCCGCGGATGTCAGTCGCCGAGATCGTGCGTGAAGGCCTGGAAATACACGTACCGGCAACACCCGAAGAACAGGACCGAAGGGTCATACAGGCGCTCACCGACGTCGGGCTCGACCCACAGGCCCGTCACCGCTACCCTCATGAGTTCTCCGGCGGTCAGCGCCAACGCATTGCCATCGCCCGGGCGCTGGTGCTGCAGCCAGAACTCATCATTCTGGACGAGCCCACCTCTGCCCTGGACAGGACGGTGCAAAAACAGGTGATTAACCTGCTGCGGGATCTCCAGGACAAATATGGTCTAAGCTATGTGTTTATCAGCCACGATCTGGCCGTGGTCCGGGCACTGAGCCACAAATTGCTGGTACTGAAGAGTGGTCGGGTCGTGGAATACGGCGATGCCGCCGGGATATTCAATACACCAAAGCACGATTACACCCGTGAACTGCTTGGGGCGGCCCTGTTCTACAGCCAATAAAGCGCAATGACAGGCCACGCCCGATTACTACGACCAATTGAGCGTTACCCGCACCGCTGCGGTTCATGGATAATGCCTTAAACTGAAACACAGGGAGAATCGTTATGGGATTACTCAGTGGCAAAAAAGCACTGATTGTCGGCGTTGCAAGCAAACACTCGATCGCTTATGGCATCGCCGAAGCCTTTGCCAAACAAGGCGCCGAGCTGGCATTCACTTACCAGAATGAAAAGCTCAAATCCCGAGTAGAGAAATTCGCCGAAGGCTGGGGCAGTTCGCTGATTTTCCCGTGCGATGTTGCCAGCGATGACGAAATAGAAGCTGTGTTCACCGAACTGGGCAAGCACTGGGACGACATCGACATTATTGTCCACTCTGTCGGTTACGCCCCGGCCAACGAGCTGGATGGCAACTATGTGGACGTCACCACGCGGGAAGGCTTCCGCATCGCCCACGACATCAGCTCCTACAGCTTTGTTGCCCTGGCCCAGGCCGGTCGCAAGATGATGCATGAAAACAGCTCCCTGCTGACCCTCAGCTACCTGGGTGCCGAGAAAGTACTGCAGAACTACAACGTCATGGGACTGGCCAAGGCTTCCCTTGAGGCGAACGTTCGCTATATGGCCGGCAGTCTGGGGCGTGATGGCATCCGGGTCAACGCCATCTCGGCAGGGCCAATCAAGACCCTGGCGGCCTCTGGCATCAAGAGCTTCCGCCGTATGCTGGCCGAGAATGCCAGGCGGGCACCGTTACGCCGCAACGTGACTACCGACGAAGTGGGTAACGCTGCTGCCTTCATGTGTTCTGACATGGCCAGCGGCATTACTGGTGAAATCATGTACGTTGATGCCGGCTTCAACATTACCGGCATGGGCGAGTTGGAAGACTGAAGCTCCCGGTTTTCCCGGCAGGGCTTTCGGGCCTTGCCGGGACGACTTAACCCTCAGACATCGCCTTTGCGACGGCTTCCACCCACTCCAGATAGGACGTGTCATCCGACTCCAGTATCTGAAGTCCCACCAGCCAACTGGTTTCAGTGCTTGCACGACACCAGACAACCTCCACCATCAGACCAAACGGCTTATTGTCATCCTCCAGACTGACCCAGGCAGGTAAGAGCGCACCCTGGGTTACCGGTTCTGCGGTCGTCAACCGGATACCACGGGCAGAGACATCGCTGGTGCGTGATACCAGAGACCGTCCGGACTGATCCCCCTCGACATCCGGAATCGGTGATTCCAGCTCCAGGGTCACACTTGCGCTCGCAGCCAGCCGGTACTCGGAACGGTTATCCCCAGATTCCGGAGCATCCTCGTAGTCGCCAAAACTGTAATCGATATCGCTCATGATCATCTATCCGATAGTGTTTTATCCGGTCAGTTTCGACCGACCCTGATACGGCCAACCACCCGCGACAGAGCGTCATCAAACTCTGCAGAGCTACCAAGTACGCGTACCCGGCCCATCACCACGTGATCCACGAGTTCATCCACCAGGAATTCGCGGCGATTCAGCCCCAGTCGGTCCACAAAAACCAACTTCCGGGAGGCATTGATCCGTACGGCCAGCTTCAGGCGAACGGCATCCTTGTCCTCACCGCTACTTTCCTCGACGATCCAACCACCCAGTTTGATGCCTTCCACCAACTCCCTCGCAGCGGTCTCCCGCTCCTGCAACAGGCGTTGCTGCTCGGCTTCTTCATCAGCGATACGTCGATCTTCTGCCGCTTTCTTCTGCCTTGCGAGTTCAGCCTGCCTGGCGGCTTCCTCCTGTTGGCGCAATTGTTCCGCTTCCGCCTTTTCCCGACGCAAGGTTTCTGCCCGGGCTCTCGCCTCCCTGGCGGCTTCTTCCCGTTGCAACGTCTGGCGTTCAAGCACCACAGATAGCGAGGTAATGGTTTCCGCCAACACCTGACCGAAGGGAGTCAATGGTGGTAATAATCTCAGGGTGCCGCTATCGAGAGCCGTGGAGAACCTTGGCCAGGGCATTAGTCCCAGTTTGACCCCGGCACCATTGGTCCAGAGCGCTTCACAGGTATCCGGTAGCAGAGCAAAGAAATACCGACGTCGCTCCGCGGCGCCCTCACCTTCCACAAACCATTTTCCCAACAACGGCTCAACCTCGGCCTCGGGCGGTGCGGAAAACGACAACCAGGAAGGATCCCAGGAGAATCGGTCGCCTTCCGGCAACGCGGAAACCAGCTCGGGCGTTTCGCCCCTCAGACGATCCACCATAACCGACTGGATTCCTTGCAGGGCCGAGTCATCCAGGGGCTTGCCGTTGACGCGGTTCCAGACGTCGCTGATCCGGTCACCAATTTGCTCCCCCACCGTATAGAGGCGGTTCCTGTCCTTGTCGGAAAGCGCCGGATCACCAATCCAGACAAGCCATTCCAACAGTTTGCTGGCATGCCGCCAGTTGTCGCCCTCGGTGCCTTCCTGCCAGACAATCTGCTTGATCAGGGCAAACCAGTGATCAAAGATAAACCGAACCACGGCTTGCGGCAGCTGACGATTCTGGAGGGCCCGGCCCACCAATGCCCTAGCCGTCTGTTCCGACTTTCTTTGACGGGCGGCGCCCTGCTCGGTTTCCAGCAACCGCTGACGTAAACGCTCATTCTGCTGTTCGCGCTTTCCCGCATCCTCTTCCCACTGACGGCAGAATTCGATAACCGGCCCGACGTCCCCGGAATCGAAACAGCCGGACACCGCTATGGTCAGTGAATCCAACTGATCCAGGAGGGCCCTCCCTGAGCGCCCGCTGGAACCACTCCATCCCCTGCAGTCCTGCAGGCTGTCAAGCCAGTGCACGATGGTATCGTTCAGCGCTCCGGCTCCCTCAAGGTTCATTCGCCAGGCGAGAAAGAACCGAAGGCGGGCAATTCGCAGGGCCAGTTCGGGATGGAGGCCGCTGGTCTTGAGAAACACATCCATGATTCGGTCCGCCACATAGGCGGAATTGATCTGCCTGACCGACCAGGTCAAGGATACCGAGCGGATCACACGGGTCACGGGCTCATCCCGCTGCTCCGTCCAGCAGGACAGCAACAATGGGCGCCAGTCGCTGGCTGCGTCTGCAGCAACCTTTCCCGCGGGATAGGGAAGATCGGGTACACGAATGCCTGAAAGCACGTCCCCAATCCTCTTTACCACCTGTTTCCGGGACAGTACTTTGCGCTTTTTCTGCGTGCTCTGCTGCATCCGTTCCCCGCGCGTCAGAAGCGTTGAAAAGGTTCATCAAATAACGCAGTATAACCAACTCGCCGGGGTTTACCGCAACTAAGCGCCGGCCAGTCATGTTTTATGCGACGGGGATAACAACAGAATGTCGGGCACCAAACTAGAGAATCTGAATGTGGCGAGTCAGGAACCTTTGATTACCCCTGAAGCGCTCAAGCAGGAGATGCCGCTTTCCGGCAAGGCCGCGGAAACCGTGGAAAAAGGCCGCCAGGCCATCTATGACATCATGGACGGCAAGGACCATCGCCTGTTTGTGGTGGTGGGCCCCTGCTCCATTCATGATGTCGAAGCTGCCCGGGAATACGCCGCCAGGCTGAAGAAGCTGGCAGAAGAAGTCAGCGATACCCTGCTGATCGTCATGCGGGTGTATTTCGAGAAGCCTCGCACCACCGTTGGCTGGAAAGGGTTGATTAACGACCCCCACCTCAACGACACCTTCGACATTGAACAGGGCCTGCACATCGGCCGTCGTCTGCTCCTGGATATCTCCGAGTTGGGACTGCCCACGGCGACAGAAGCACTGGATCCTATCTCCCCGCAATACCTGCAGGATACAATCTCCTGGTCCGCTATTGGCGCGCGCACCACAGAATCTCAGACTCACCGGGAAATGAGCAGTGGCCTGTCCATGGCCATTGGCTTCAAGAACGGTACCGATGGCAGCCTGGACGTTGCAGTTAATGCCATGAAGTCGGTCTCTCACCCTCACAGCTTCCTCGGCATTGACCAGCAGGGCAAAGTCGCGGTTATCCGTACCCGGGGTAACAATTACGGCCACGTGGTTCTGCGTGGCGGCGGTGGCAAACCCAACTATGACTCAGTCAACGTTGCCCTGTGTGAACAGGCGCTGGAGAAATCCAAACTCCGTCAGTCGATCATGGTTGACTGCAGCCACGCCAATTCCAGCAAGGACCCGGCCATACAGCCTCTGGTATTGCAGGACATCACCCATCAGATCGTTGAGGGCAACCAGTCCATCCAGGGTTTGATGGTGGAAAGCAACCTGAACTGGGGCAATCAGTCGATTCCTGAAAACCTGGCCGATCTTAAATACGGTGTGTCCGTGACGGACGCCTGTATTGACTGGGAGACCACTGAAAAAGCCCTGCGTGACATGCGGGAGAAGCTGAAGGACGTTCTGCCGAAGCGTCGGGGCTGATTTCAGCCACCGATCCAGTCGAGCCTGCTTCTCAAGGTCACCACGTTGCCGATGATGACCAATGTGGGGGCAGGCACCGCATTCCTCTCCACCCTTTCCACGATGTTTGTCAGGTCCCCGGTCACAACCTGCTGGTGGGGCGTTGTCCCTCTTGAAACGAGCGCCACCGGCATCTCCGGAGACATACCGTGGGCAACCAGTTGCTGGCAGATAATCGGTAGCCCGACCAGGCCCATGTAGAACACCAGGGTCTGGTTGTTCTGGACGAAATCCTTCCAAGGCAGGTCGCAGGTGTCATTCTTCAGGTGGCCGGTGACAAACCGAACTGACTGGGCGTGGTCCCGGTGCGTAAGCGGAATGCCGGCGTAGGCGGCGCAACCGGAAGCAGCGGTAATGCCGGGCACCACCTGGAAGCGCACACCGGCCGCCGCGAGGGTTTCAATCTCCTCGCCGCCACGGCCAAAAATAAAGGGATCACCACCCTTGAGCCGCACCACTTTGCGTCCCTTGCGGGCGAGTTCCACCAGGCGGCTGTTGATCTGATCCTGGGGCAAGGTGTGGTTAGCACGCTGCTTGCCCACATGAATACGCTCGGCGGATTCAGGAATAAGTGACAGGATTTCCGGCGACACCAGGCGGTCGTACAACACCACTTCCGCTGACTGGATCAGGCGCCACGCCTTCAATGTCAGTAACTCCGGATCACCGGGGCCGGCACCCACGAGTGCAACCTCCCCTTCGGAGCTATTCGGATTTTCCGTTACCGGATTCTTGTGGTACCGAACTGGTGCAGGCTTTGCACCAACGCCCTTCCATGGTGCATCGTCGAGTCTGTCACTCATTGTATTCTGTCTACGCCTCCCATATACGGTTTCAGGACCTCGGGAACCAGGATGCTGCCGTCTTCCTGTTGATAATTCTCCATCACCGCAATCAGTGCGCGGCCAACGGCAAGCCCGGATCCGTTCAAGGTATGAACGGGCTCCGGCTTATTGGTTTCCGGGTTACGCCAGCGTGCATGCATGCGCCGTGCCTGAAAATCCCTGGCGTTGGAACAGGAAGATATTTCGCGATATTTGTCCTGGCCCGGTAACCAGACTTCGATGTCATAAGTACGGGCGGCCGCAAAACCCATGTCGCCGCCACAGAGGTCAACCAACCGGTACGGTAGTTCGAGGAGCTGCAGTACCTTTTCGGCGTGCCCGGTCAGCGCCTCGAGCGCCGCTTCGGAGTCCTCCGGGCGAACGACCTGCACCAGCTCCACCTTGTCAAACTGGTGCTGGCGGATCATCCCGCGGGTATCACGGCCGTAAGAGCCGGCTTCACTACGGAAACAGGGAGTGTGGCAGACCAGCTTCAGGGGCAGTTCTGCTGCATCAAGAATGGTGTTGCTAACCAGGTTGGTGGCCGGAACCTCCGCCGTGGGAATCAGGTAAAGAGGCTTCTCCCCGTCCATGCGGAAAAGATCTTCCTCAAATTTGGGAAGCTGGCCCGTCCCAAAGAGCGTGTCTGCGTTGACCAGGTACGGCACGTAGGCTTCCGTATACGCATGCTCGTCGGTGTGGAGGTTGATCATGAACTGGGCAAGCGCCCGATGCAGGCGGGCAACCGGGCCGCGCATCACAGCAAAACGGGAATGAGCCAGACGAGTGGCGGTCTCGAAGTCCAGGCCACCAAGGGCTTCGCCCAGGGCAACGTGGTCCTTTGGTTCAAAATCAAAGTGTTTGGGGGTACCCCAGCGACGCACCTCAACGTTATCGTCTTCGCTTTCTCCGGCCGGCACGGTGTCGTCGGGCAGGTTCGGTATGCTGGCGAGGAAGTCGTTCAATTCCTCCTGTAACACCCGCAACTCGTCTTCCGCTTCTGACTTCTGTTTCTTCAGGTCTTCCACTTCGTCCAGTAATGGCTGGATGTCTTCACCGGCCGCCTTGGCCTTGCCAATGGATTTGGATCGGCGGTTCTGCTCGCCCTGCAGAGTTTCCGTTTTCACCTGGATCGCGCGACGGCGCTCCTCGAGCTGATCGAATGTGGCTTTGTCAAAGGTGTACCCCTTGATAGCAAGGCGACGGGCGATCTCTTCAGTCTGGGTGCGGACACGTTTGGGATCGAGCATGATTATCCTGTTTCTGTTGTTCACGATTGACTGGGCATTATACCTGCGCGGCCGGCTATGACCACAGCGGGCGAAAGCGGCTAGCGGATTTCAGCGTTGCGGGTAACGCTTGCGGTCGCTGTTGCGGTTCCAGTCGTCGAGCCGGTCACGCTTTTCGGCGAGTTTGATTTCCAGGCCCCGATGGACTGGCTCATAGTAACGGCGCTGGTGAATGGCCTCGGGGAGATAGGATTCTCCGGCGGCGAATGCTTCCGGCTCGTCATGGGCATAACGGTATTCGTCACCGTGCCCCATGGACTTCAACAGTTTGGTGGGGGCGTTGCGCAGGTGAACGGGGACCTCATAGTCCGGGTCATTGCGGATATCGGCCATACACTGGTTAAAGGCGGAATAGACCGCGTTACTCTTGGGCGAAAGGGCAAGATAGGTAACTGCCTGAGCGAGCGCCAGTTCGCCCTCAGGGGAACCCAGTCGCTCCTGGGCCTCCCAGGCGTCCATGGCAATCTGCAGCGCCCTCGGGTCGGCATTGCCTATGTCCTCGCTGGCAATTCGCGCCAGACGCCGGGCCACATACAACGGATCACAACCGCCATCCAGCATGCGACATAGCCAGTACAGGGAGCCATCGGGGTCGGAGCCCCGCACAGACTTGTGAAGTGCCGATATCTGGTCGTAGAAGACATCGCCGCCTTTATCGAACCGCCTCAAGCTGGTTTGCAGCACCTGTTCCAGATGATCGGAGGTAATTCTGGCGGCGCCGTCTTCATCAGGCTCTGCAAGATCCGTTGCCACTTCCAGAATATTCAGCGCACGCCTGCCATCGCCGCCCGATGCGGTTGCCATCAGCTCCAGGACGCTCTTTTCCACGGTGAATCGCCCTGCCAGCCCCTCTGGTGAAGACAGTGACCGCCCAAGCAGTTCCAGAATGTCGGTTTCTTCAAGGTTCTTCAGTACATAGACGCGGGTACGGGAGAGCAACGCACTGTTCAGTTCAAAGGAAGGGTTCTCGGTGGTGGCACCGACAAAGATGAAAGTACCGTCTTCAATGTGAGGAAGAAACGCGTCCTGCTGGCTTTTATTGAAACGGTGAACTTCATCGACAAACAGCAGGGTGTCGCGCCCTTCGCTGCGCTTGCGGTCTTTCGCCCGCTCAACAATGAGACGGATATCCTTTACACCGCTGAGAACGGCCGAAACGGTCTCAAAGCTGAGATCACTGAGGTTGGCCAGCAGGCGGGCGAAGGTGGTCTTACCGACACCCGGAGGGCCCCACAGGATCATGGAGTGGAGCTGTCCCTGCTCAACCGCCCTGCGGAGCGGCTTGCCCTCGCCCACCAGATGTGACTGGCCGACGTATTCATCAAGGCTCGCCGGGCGCATTCGCGCAGCCAGCGGGCGGAAACCCTGCTGTTCCGCGAACAGGCTATCCTGCATCAGGCCCCGTCCCGGATCACATCCACGCTGTCAGGGTAATTCAGGGTAAACGCATTGTCCTCCACCGGGGCGTTCAGGCGAATGTCCTCGAAACTGAGAACGCTGAGCTGCGCCAGTGAATCCTGCATGCGCATTTCCTGCAGCTCACCGTTATGGAAGGTCAGCCTCAGGGATACGAACAGGGAATCCTCGCTTCGCGGTTCCAGGGTGAACTCACGGATATTCTCCCCAGGAGAGCGGGAGGACACGCGATAGGTCTCATTGAGGTTATCAACCTCACCACTCAAAAGAAGCGCTGGTGTTGTCTGTACACGCTCGTCCAGGTTGTGGATGGTGACCTGTTCCAGATCCGGATCGTAGACTTCCACGGTTTCACCGTTGCTGACGACGAACTGTGAATGGGGTTTTCGGGTTTCCCAGTAAAACAACCCAGGACGCTTGGCCTTCAGGGAGCCACGGCTCTCCTGAACGCGATTGCCGTTTTCGTTAACCACGATCTGAATAAAATCAGACTGGAAGGATTCGTAATTCTTGAGCAGCGCAGACAGATCCGCTGCGGCCTTTGCACTGGTATCTTCCGCCATGGCCGGCGTGATCACCGATATCAGGGCCGAAAACGCGGTGACCAACCAAAGGGCTTTTGCTGAAACTCTCATGAATCGCTACTCCTAATCTCTCGGTGGCGGTGGTGCCAGAACTTCACGGGCGCCATTATGCCCGGCTGCGCTGACCACACCGGATGCTTCCATGGCGTCGACCAGGTTCGCGGCCCGGTTATAGCCGATCTTGAATTTACGTTGTACGGATGAAATTGACACCCGCCTGCCCTCAGTAACAAAGGCTACTGCCTCGTCGAACAGAGCATCCCCCTCACTGTCACCGCCGCCTTCACTCAGGTTAGGCACGCCAGGCAGGTTCTCGCCTTCGGCCCCGTTCAGTACATCGTCCACATAAACGGGCTCTCCACGAGCCTTCCAGGCACTGACAACCCGGTGGACTTCGTCATCGTCTACGAAGGCACCATGCACCCGTACCGGCAGTCCAGAGCCCGGGGGCAGGTAGAGCATGTCACCATGCCCCAACAACTGTTCCGCCCCACCCTGGTCCAGTACCGTGCGGGAATCGATCTTGGACGATACCTGGAAGGACATCCGCGTCGGAATGTTGGCCTTGATCAGGCCCGTGATAACGTCCACAGACGGCCGTTGTGTAGCCAGGATCAGATGAATGCCGGCGGCACGGGCTTTCTGGGCGATCCGCGCAATGAGCTCCTCGACCTTCTTCCCAACGATCATCATCATGTCAGCAAATTCGTCGATGACCACCACGATGAACGGAAGGGTTTCCAGTTCCGGGCGTTCCTGCTCGTCATCCGCCAGGTACTCATCCGGCTTCCACGTTGGGTCCAGCAGTGGCTCACCCGCGGCGGCTGCATCCTTAACCTTGCGGTTGTAGCCGGCCAGGTTGCGTACACCCAGGCTCGCCAACAGCCGATACCGGCGCTCCATTTCCGCTACACACCAACGCAGCGCGTTGGCCGCGTCTTTCATATCGGTGACCACCGGCGCCAACAGATGCGGAATACCATCATAGATGCTCAATTCAAGCATCTTGGGGTCGACCATGATGAAACGAACTTCTTCGGGAGTGGCTTTCAACAGCATGCTCAGTATCATGGCGTTGACGCCCACCGACTTGCCGGAACCGGTTGTGCCGGCCACCAGCAGATGCGGCATCTTCGCCAGATTGGCCACCATCGGGTTACCGCCGATGTCGTTACCCAACGCCAGGGTCAAGGCAGACGATGAGTCCTGGAACACCCGGGCGTTCAACACCTCACTGAGCCGGACCATTTCCCGCTCTTCGTTCGGTATCTCGATACCCACCACGGACTTGCCCGGAATCACCTCAACCACGCGAACACTAAGGACCGCCAAGGAACGGGCAAGATCCTTCGCCAGGTTGGAAATCTTGCTGACCTTGACGCCTGGCGCGGGTTTAATCTCAAACCGGGTAATAACCGGCCCGGGGTTAACCTCGACCACTTCCACGGAAACGCCGAAATCCGCGAGCTTTTCTTCCAGCAACCGCGACATGTGTTGAAGCGACTCCTCGGAATAACCCCTTTCCTTGTGCTCCTCCGGTGGGTCCAGCAGGGTTATGGGCGGAATGGTGCTTTCAATATCTTCCAGCAACGACGCCTGTTTGCTCTTGGCGCCATTGGTGCTGCCGGCGGACTGATCATCCCGCTTGAACGGGGATATCTTCAGGGATTTCCCGGGCGGCTTGGAATTCCCCTTTGGCGACGGTTTGGCCACCGGTGTCGTGTCATCCTGGGAGCTGAAGCTTTCCAGCCGAGCGGGTTCGGCATCATCAACTGGCAGTACGCCTTCCAGGCCCGGTTCTTTTCGCTCTGGGCGTGATGCAGGTGCCTTGACCTTTTCAGCACGCGGACCCAGGCGCAACAGGCGCCGCCACCAGGAGTTGCCTGCCGCCGGGGTTTTCTGGGTTGCCACCCTGTCCCGCACCGTGGGCGGCTCCGCTGGTTTCTTCGCGGGTTCGGGTGCAGCCGGGGCTTTTGCTGCCGGTTTGGGCTTTTCCTTGTCGGAAGAGGAGAAAAGGTTTTTGATGGCATTACCGATACGGAGCGTCAGATTGCCAACCTGATCCATCAGCCAGAACCAGGACATCCCCGTACTGACCGTCAGTGCAAACAGGAAAATCGCAATGAGCAGCAGCGTCGTGGCCGGCAGGTTGAAGAAGCGCACCATGGCCTCAGACACCGCGGAGCCCAGCACACCGCCCGACGTTACCCCAAGACCGAACACAGAATAGAGCGACAGTAGGCTTGTCGCCGACAGCAAGATCAACAGGAAACCGCCAAAACGTAGCAGAAACAGCGGCATGTGCATGTCGATAGGATCATTCCGGCGGCGAATCAACATCAACGCATAGCCGGCGATCATTACGGGAAACAGAAAGGCGACATGGCCGAAAAAGTCACGTAGTAGACTGGCCAACCAGGCGCCCGTTCGGCCTGCGTAATTCTGCACACTGGTGTCGTGGCCAATGCTGGCCCAACCAGGATCCGAAGGGCTGAAGGTAACCAGCGCCATTCCCAGATAAATGCACAGTGCGATCAGGGCGATCACCGCTCCTTCCCTGGCTCCCTGGGCCAGGAAGCGACGGAACCGCTCCTGTTTTTCGGTCAACTCACCGGATTTTTTCGCTTTTACGCTCTCAGCCATGAATGCTCAGACAGTTCCCTGACGGTAATTTTCAAGAGCCTCAAACCCGCGTTGCAGATCGGTTTTGAGGTCCTCAACAGCTTCGATACCCACCGAGATCCGTACCAGATTTTCGGTAATACCCGCCTGAACCTTGTCTTCCGGAGACAGGCGACCGTGCGTGGTTGTGGCCGGATGGGTAATCGTGGTTTTGACGTCACCAAGATTGGCGGTAATGGAGATCATTCGCGTCGCATCGATGAACGCCCAGGCCTCTTCCCGGCCACCTTTCACGGTAAAGGAAAGGACTCCACCAAACCCGCTTTGCTGACGCTTCGCCAATTCATGCTGTGGATGATCGGGCAAACCGGCATAGAATACATGATCCACCGCGCCCTGCCCTTCAAGCCATGTCGCCAACTCTAACGCATTGTCACAATGGGCGCGCATACGGATTGGTAAGGTTTCCAGACCCTTGAGGAAAACCCACGCGTTGAATGGGCTCAGGGTGGGACCGGCAGAACGAAGGAAGCCGTAGACCTCCTCCATCAGTGTGTTGGGACCAATAACGACACCACCGACACATCGGCCCTGGCCATCCAGATACTTGGTGGCAGAGTGAATGATAACATCGGCGCCATGCTCAAATGGGCGCTGCAGCACAGGTGTACAGAAACAGTTGTCCACGACGAACAAGGCGTCATTCGCCCGGGCCAACCCGGACAGTGCCTCCATGTCGGCGACTTCGCACAACGGGTTCGTTGGCGTTTCGATGAACAGCATCCGGGTTTCAGGGCGCACCGCAGCCTGCCATTGCGACATATCCGTCAGGCCCACAAAGGTGGTGTCCACACCGAACTTCGCCAGGTACTTCTGAAAAAGCACATTGGTGGTGCCAAACACGCCCCGCGAGCAAATCACGTGATCACCCGCTTTCAGCAGCGCCATGCAGGTCGCCAGGATGGCCGCCATGCCGGACGACGTCGCTACAGCACGCTCACCGCCTTCCATCGCCGCAATACGGGATTCAAACGCCTGTACCGTGGGATTGGTAAAACGGGAATAGATATTGCCCGGCTCCTCACCACCAAACCGGGCCGCTGCCTGTGCGGCACTGCCATAAACGAAGCTCGACGTTGGGAAAATTGCGTCGCTATGCTCCAGTTGGCCGGTGCGAATCTGACCGGCACGGACCGCGAGAGTGTCCACCGACATGCCCTCAAGATCCGACTCGGGGATCAGAACATGTTCTTCGCGGCGATAGGTCATGACAAACTCCTGTTTATGGCCATGCTGGGTCAGTCTTCGTCGTTATACAGATCAATAATGCCGTTGTCGGAGGAATCCCCGGCACCGGCTTGGGACATGTTCTCGTCATTGCGGGCCGCCTCCAGTTTATTGAGATAGGCTGCGTCCACATCACCAGTAACGTAATTGCCGGTAAAGACGGAACACTCCCACCCCTCGATCTCCGGATTAACGTCATTCACACAGGTAATGAGATCATCCAGATCCTGGTACAGCAACCAGTCCGCGCCGATGAGCTCGCCAATCTCCTGAACACTTCGGTCGTGGGCGATCAACTCGTTCACCGACGGCATATCAATGCCGTAGACATTGGGGTAACGAACCGGGGGCGCTGCTGACGCGAAGTAAACCTTACGGGCACCGGCATCTCTGGCCATCTGCACGATTTCCTTGCAGGTGGTTCCCCGCACAATGGAATCGTCCACCAGCATGACGTTCTTGCCCCGGAACTCGAGATCGATCGGGTTCAGCTTCTGGCGCACGGACTTCTTCCGCATCTTCTGGCCCGGCATGATAAAGGTACGGCCGATATAGCGATTCTTGATAAAGCCTTCACGGAACTTCACCCCCAGCCGATGCGCCATCTGCATCGCAGAGGTGCGACTGGTATCCGGTATCGGCATCACCACATCGATATCATGGTCCGGACGCTCCCGCAGCACCTTCTCAGCCAGAGTTTCCCCCATCCGCAGCCGCGCCTTGTAGACCGATACCTTGTCGATAATGGAATCTGGCCGCGCAAAATACACGTGCTCGAATATACAGGGGTAAAGGTGGGCTTCCTCAGCGCACTGCTGGGTATAAAGCGTGCCATCGGTTTCAATGTACACCGCCTCACCCGGCGCGATGTCCCGCACCAGTTTGAAGCCCGCGGCACTCAGCGCCACGCTCTCGGAGGCAATCATGTACTCCTCACCCTCTTCGGTCTTGCGCACGCCATAACAGGCCGGGCGAATGCCGTTGGGGTCTCGGAAACCGACGATGCCATATCCGGTGATCATGGCTATGACCGCATAGGCGCCGCGGCAGCGTTTGTGCACGGCCCGAACAGCCGCAAAAATTTCTTCCTTGGTCGGGTCGAGTTTGCCCAGTTTCTGAAGCTCATGGGCAAACACGTTCAACAGGACTTCGGAATCAGAGTTGGTGTTGATGTGGCGGAGATCGGTGCGAAACAGATCACGGCTAAGGTCGTCGGCGTTGGTCAGGTTGCCGTTATGGGCCAGGGTAATGCCGTAGGGGCTGTTGACGTAAAACGGCTGCGCTTCCGCCGAGCTTGAACTGCCCGCCGTGGGATACCGAACATGGCCGATACCAACATTACCCACCAGGCGGCGCATGTGACGGGTACGAAATACATCCCGCACCAGGCCGTTGTCCTTGCGCAGGTAAAAACGCTCATCCTGAAAGGTAACAATTCCCGCCGCATCCTGGCCCCGGTGTTGTAATACGGTCAGCGCATCGTAAAGCGTCTGATTCACGTTGGAAGTACTGACTATGCCGACAATGCCACACATGGATACGGTAATCTCCGAAGCGTTAATACTGAATGTTAGCGGGACGCGGAAGCGGGTTCCACGTTATCTTCCTGCTGAGAACCGGAGGGGTTATCCATTTCCCCGCCTGCCGGCCCGAGAAAGCGGGCAAATTCGTCTCCGAGGGTTCTTCTTGACCAATCTTCCACCACGGCCAGACGGTCTATCATGATGGACGTACGCCACCAGGTGTCCTGTGCCAGCGGCGTATAGCGGGTAAGTGCAATCCCGACAATCACCACCACAACGCCCCGTAACAGGCCGAATCCCATACCGAGCACTCTGTCAGTGGCGGAAAGCCCGGTCGCCCTGACCAGATGGCCGATCATGTTATTGATTATGGCACCAACAATAAGGGTACCAAAGAACAGGATCGCGAAGGCGGCGACAAGCCGCACAAGCGGCGTTTCAACGGTGCTCTCGAGGAGAGATTGCATCTGGGGATGGAATGTCCGGGCAAGGATAAACGCCCCCACCCACGTGATCAGCGAGAGCGCCTCTTTCACAAAGCCACGCTTCAGGCTGATTAGGGTGGAAACAGTTATCAGGGCAATGATGACCCAGTCGATCCAGATCAGCGCATCCATGGAAAACCCGGTGAAAATAAGGAAGCGCGAATTCTATCAGGAAACGTCACCCGACCAAACCGCCCTGTGCGCATAAGTGACCGGAGAAGCCCGGGTTATTTGTCGCCGGAGGTCACCAGGCTGTTGAGACCAAAGGCTTTGTCGAGCGCCTGTTTTGCTCTTTCAGCTTCCGCCTTTTCCGCGAAAGGACCACTAAAGACACGGGTCAGCTCGGTGTCACCGCGTGTCACCTGCTGCAGGTGGGAGTTGTAACCCTTGTCACGAACCTTGTCACGCAACCGCCTGGCGTTATCACCACTGCCAAAACTGCCCAACTGGACAACCCACGCGCCTTCCAGCGAGCGGGTATACTCCGCTGAATCCGTCTCAGTGGCCGGATCAGCGGAGCCGGTGGTGGCGGATGACGACGGCTCTTCAGATGGCGCTGGCTCTGGAGGATTCTGAGGTTCTTCGATGGCATTGGCGACAGGTTGAGGCTCTGTACCCGCCATGTCAGCATCGGGTGTTGGTTGGTCGTTTGACGGCTGGGGGGCCGAGTCCGGCTCGCCAGCCGCATCGCTTTCCTCAAGCCGGTACGCCGGGGCATCGGAGAGTTCCGGCTCGGGTGCATCCACTTCGGGGAACGGCGGCTCTTCCGGGATCTTGATTGTGGTGGATTCGCGCTCGGAATGTGGTTCATCGAACATCATCGGCACAAAGATTACGGCAAGTGACACCAGCACGAGAGCCCCGATGATTCTTTGTTTCAGTCCGTCCACGTTAGGTTGTCCCCTGTTTGTTCCTGCCCCGCCATCATTGACGACTTTCTGTGCCCGATACTAACCGCCCAATGCTGAGAACTCAAAGCTTCGACGACGGAATGAAGGATATTTAAGGCGCCGTTCTCCCCAGGGATACCCGGGCCTGCGCTACTGTGTAGAAGGAGCCGAATATCACCACCATATCCTCCGGACCGGCGCCACCCAGAGCTTCCTCCACGGCCGCTGAGACCGAGACGGAAACTGTGGCTGCAGGCAGCGGAAGCAGACCACCTATTCGGTCAACCAGCTCAGGACCGGACAACCCACGATGAACGTCCAGACCAGCCAGGTGCCACTCGTCGACTACCGGAGCCATTGCGCACGCTACCCCTTCCACATCCTTGTCTTCGAGGGCGGCGTAGACAGCAATAACACGACCGGCCCCGGGCTCCCGCCGCCCGATTCGAGCCGCCAGCCAGTTGGCGGCGTGGGGATTATGGCCGACATCAACCACCACCTGAGGTTGCTGCTGCAAGACTTCATAGCGACCCGGCAACGTCAGCCGGGCGATAACCTGCTCAATGGCACTGGGCGCCAATTCCGGCGCCAACTGTCTGACAGCAACGACTGCTGCGGCCAGACTGTGGACGGGAAGCCCGTTGTCTGGAAGCAATACCCGGTCGCCGTAGCGAGGCTGCTCCAGCCAAAGACTGCCAGCTGGTGCTATGCCTGGGTCGCACGGCACCAATTGATACGTCTCTCCAGGCCTTTCCAGCTGGACCTTCTGGGCGGCCGCCTGCTGCAATACCGACTCAGGTGGATCGATATCGGCGTAGACAGCGGGTATGCCGGGGCGAAGAATGCCCGCCTTCTCAAAACCGATGACCTCACGGTTGTCCCCAAGAAAGGCAACGTGATCGATATCAACGGAGGTAATAATGGCCAGATCCGGATCCAGAACGTTGACCGCATCCAGGCGCCCGCCCAGCCCAACTTCAAGAACCCAGTCCTCGACACCCGCTTCCTGGAACAGTACAAAAGCAGCGAGGGTTCCAAACTCGAAATACGTCAGCGTGGTATCACGGCGAGCTTCCTCCACCCGGGAAAACGCACGGACCAACTGGTCATCGCCAACATCCGCCCCGTTGATCCTTACCCGCTCGTTATAGTTCTGGAGGTGGGGAGAGGTATAGGCCCCGGTCGACCGCCCCGATGCCATTAACAGCTTCTCAAGTGCCGCTACCGCACTGCCTTTTCCATTGGTACCTGCGATGGTGATGATTCGCCCGGCCGGATTGCGGCGAAACAGGCGTCGCAACACCAGCAACACTCGGTCGAGGCCAAGGTCGATTTCAGAAGGGTGGATCGATTCGAGGTAACCAAGCCACTGGTCAAGCGTGGCTTTATCGCCCGGGACAGCATTGCCCCGGGCGACAGGGCTATTCTGCGGGGGCATCGGTTTCCGGTCGCTCCGACACTTCGAACTCGATGGGCGCTTCCGTGGCCGGCTTATCCAGATCGGTAAACTTGGCCAACAAGGCAGCAATGCGCTCACGCATCTGATGCCGATGAAGAATCATGTCGATGGCGCCATGCTCCAGCAGGAACTCGCTGCGCTGGAAACCTTCGGGCAGCTTTTCACGAACAGTTTGCTCGATAACACGAGGACCGGCGAAACCGATCAGCGCATAAGGTTCCGCAATGTTCAGATCGCCCAGCATGGCAAGACTTGCGGAAACGCCACCGAATACCGGGTCGGTCATGACCGAGATATAGGGAATGCCCTCCTGCTTCATGCGCTCAAGCACGGCGGCCGTCTTGGACATCTGCATCAGCGACAGGATTGCCTCCTGCATCCGTGCGCCACCGCTGGCAGAGAAACACACCAATGGAATCCGCTCTTCCAGGCACACATTGGCCGCCTGAACGAACTTTTCACCCACGACCTGCCCCATGGAGCCGCCAAGGAAGTTGAATTCAAAGGCCACCGCAACCAGCGGAATATCCAGGCAGGAGCCACGCATGGCAACCAAGGCATCTTTCTCACCAGTGGCTTTCTGGTTCTGGCTCAGGCGATCCTTGTAACGCTTGCTGTCCTTGAACTTCAGGCGGTCCCAAGGTTCCAGATCAGCCGCGATCTCCTGGCGGCCGTCGGCGTCCAGGAAAACATCCAGACGACGGCGGGCAGTTATCCTCAGGTGATGCTGGCACTTGGGGCACACGTCCAGATTCTTATCCAGCTCCGGCTTGTACAAAAACGCCCCGCACTTGGGACATTTCTTCCACAGACCTTCAGGAACACCGGTCCGTTGTTTGGATTCCGAGCGGATCTTGCTCGGCATGATCTTGTCCAGCCAGTTACTCATGATCTCATCCTGTCCTTTGATGCCTGCGGGAACCCGACTGTCACGAAGCCAGGCTGTCCAGTGCTTCTCGCATCGGGTGGAGCAGATCCGACAATGCCCGTTTGAGCTGATCAGGATCCGCCTGATTTCGGGCTATTGTATCGACCAGTACACTGCCGACAATTACACCATCGGATACCCGACCGACCGCTGCCGCTGTTGCAGCGTCACGAATACCAAATCCAACACCCACCGGAAGCGCAGTCAGTTCGTGAATATGGGACACCTTCGAGGCCACTTCATCCACATCGATCTTACCGGCGCCCGTAACACCCTTGAATGAAACATAGTACACATAGCCCGAACTGTGCTCACTGATTGCACGAATTCGGTCGTCCGTCGTGGTTGGTGCCAACAGAAAAATCGCATCAAGGTTCCGGGCCGTGAACAACGGCGCCACTTCGTCCGCCTCTTCCGGCGGCAAATCCACCGTCAGGATACCGTCAACCCCGGCATCAACAGCCGCGTCAGCGAATTTCTCCTGACCCATGGCCTCCATCGGGTTGAGGTAACCCATCAGCACGACCGGTGTGGCATTGTCTTTCTCACGGAACGTTTTCACCATTCCCAGCACCTGACGCAATGACGTCCCGTGCACCAACGCTCTCTCACACGCCTGTTGAATCACCGGGCCGTCCGCCATTGGGTCGGAGAATGGTACGCCCAGTTCGATGATATCAGCACCCGCCGACACCAAAGTGTGCATCAGGTCAACGGTCAGATCCGGATGTGGATCGCCAGCGGTAATGTACGGAATCAGCGCCTTGCGACCCTGCCCTTTCAGGGCTTTCAGCACCCCTTCGATTCGACTCATGCCTGCTCCTGTGATTATTCCTGCACTGCAGTCCGTACCAGCCCGGCGACCTGCCGTCAGATACCGGGCAACTGCTTAAACTTCTATGCCATCCAGTTGAGCGATGGTGTGTATGTCCTTGTCACCGCGACCGGAGACGTTGATCACCACCATCTGGTCCTTATCCATCGTAGCGGCCAGCTTGATAGCGTAGGCCACCGCATGGGCGGTCTCAAGCGCGGGCATAATACCCTCCACCCGCGTCAGCTTCCGGAAGCCATCCAGAGCTTCATCGTCGGTCACCGACACGTAGTGGGCCCGGCCAATGTCCTTGAGCCAGCTGTGCTCAGGCCCAACGCCCGGGTAATCAAGGCCGGCACTGACCGAATGGGTGCCCGCGATCTGGCCATTCTCGTCTTCCATCAGGTACGTCCGGTTACCGTGAAGCACACCCGGACGCCCCGCACTCAGCGGCGCCGCATGTTTTCCGGTCTCAATACCCAGGCCACCGGCTTCCACACCGTACATCTCCACACTCTCGTCGGTCAGGAACGGATAGAACATGCCGATGGCGTTGGAACCACCACCGACACAGGCCACCAGCGCATCCGGCAGTTTACCTGCCTGGGCCAGGGACTGTTCGCGGGTTTCTCGCCCGATGACTGACTGGAAATCACGCACCAGCAGTGGATAAGGGTGAGGCCCGGCAACCGTACCAATGATGTAGAAGGTATCGTCAACGTTCGCCACCCAGTCACGCATCGCGTCGTTCATGGCGTCCTTGAGTGTGCGCGTTCCGCTCTGAACGGAGTGAACCTCAGCGCCAAGCAGTTTCATTCGGTAAACGTTCAGGGACTGTCGCTTTACATCCTCGGCGCCCATGAACACGTGGCACTCAAGGCCCAGGCGCGCGCACACGGTCGCTGTAGCAACGCCATGCTGCCCGGCACCCGTTTCCGCAATGACCCGTTTTTTACCCAGGAAACTCGCGAGCAGTGCCTGACCGATGGTGTTATTTACCTTGTGCGCGCCCGTGTGGTTAAGATCTTCACGCTTCAGCCAGATTTGTGCACCACCGGTTTCCCGGCTCAGTCTTTCAGCAAAGTACAGCGGGCTGGGCCGGCCAACATAATGCGCCAGATCCCGATCAAACTCCGCCTGGAACTCCGGATCGTCCTTTAGTCTTTTGTACTCACGCTCCAGGGTCATCAGCGAATCAAACAGGGTTTCGGAGACAAATCTTCCGCCGTAAGCACCAAAGTGACCCCGTGCATCCGGAAGCGCCTTGAGCATTTCTTCAGTCAGTTTCATCGACACGGTGAACCTCGTTTATAAAATCAGTGATCTTTTCGTCGTCTTTGATGCCTTTGCTGCTTTCCACACCACCACTGACATCGACGGCCCAGGGGCGCACCTGCGCAACAGCGCGGGATACATTATCAGAAGCCAGGCCGCCGGCCAATATGAGAGGCAATGGGCGCGTGGACGGTATCAATGACCAGTTAAAGGACTGTCCGGTACCGCCGTATTTCTTCGGGTCCCATGCATCCACCAGCAGGCCGCTGGCGTTACGGTAATGCTCAAAGGCATGTTCGATATCATCAGTTTCGCGCACCCGCACGGCTTTGATCCAGCGAACACCGAAACTGTTGCAAAATTCCGGAGATTCATCGCCATGAAACTGGAGAAGCCCCAGCGGCACCTGTGACAGCACCTCCCGGACGTATGACGCTTCGGGGTTAACAAACAGCCCCGTTGCCGCTACAAAGGGAGGAACCGCATCCACCAGCTCCCTGGCGGCATCAGGTGTCACATACCTTGGGCTGGGCTCGTAGAATACAAAGCCCAGGGCATCCGCTCCGGCGTTGGCAGCGGCAATAACGTCCTGCTTTCGGGTGATACCACAGATCTTGACCCGGGTTCTCATAAGCCGTCTATCGCTGTTTTCGGTGTATGTGAGTCGGGCTGCGTGGTCGGTTTTCATCAGCCTCAAACCAGGGTGCGACGAACGCTGGCCCGCACTGAGCTGCCGGGATAGAGAACCCTTCCGGATACCCTACATCCACCAGATACAGTCCATGGGGCGGTGCCGTTACGCCTGCAACAGTCCGATCTCTGGCCTCAAGTATCTCACGAATCCACGCCGGCCGCTGCTTACCTGTACCCACCGACATCAGTGCACCGGCGATATTGCGAACCATATGATGCAGGAACGCATTTGCCTGCACATCTATTACGACGAAGTTCCCTTTTCGGGTTACCTCGATGGCTTCAAGAAACCGAGTGGGTGACCTCGACTGGCAGCCAGCCGCACGAAATGAGGAGAAGTCGTGCTCACCGCAAAGAAACTGGGCAGCCTGATGCATCAGCGCCGCATCCAGGGGGCGAAACGTCCAGCTAACCTGGCCATGAAGGATGCCCGGCCTTACCGCATGGTTATAGATCACATAACGGTACCGGCGATACGTCGCGGAAAAACGGGCGTGGAAGTCATCCACCCCATTACCGGCCCAATGAACCGCAATATCCTGCGGCAATGAAGTGTTGATTCCCATAACCCAGGACCGGGGATTACGCACCGAGGGCGTCTCGAAATGGGCAATCTGGTAACTGGCGTGCACGCCCGCATCTGTGCGGCCCGCGCATACGAGTTCAACAGGATGGTCAGCAACCTTTGAAACTGCCTGGATCAGTTCTCCCTGAACCGACCGCACGCCTGATTTCTGATATTGCCAGCCGTGGAAGCCCCGGCCATCGTACTCAAAGGCAAGCGCGACCCGCCCCGCCCCGATGGCGCCGTCAGTGGTCAGTGGTTGTGGCGTAACAAACAATGAAGTGTCCGGATTGGCAAGCTGATAATAAAAAACAAAACGCCGGCTTTAATCCGGGACGGGCCCGGTAACCGGCGTTTCGCATTCGCTGTACTGATTATATCGAATCAGGACAGATTTTTAAGGAGATCCTGCGCTTCCGCTTTCTGCTCCTCATTTCCTTCCAGAGCCACTTCCTCAAGGATATCCCTGGCTCCATCGACGTCGCCCATTTCCACGTAGGCTCTGGCAAGGTCAAGCTTGGTTGACGCTTCGTCGGTGCCTGTCAGGAAATCGAAGTCATCGTCGTCGCCAAGATCGGCTTCTTCGATGTCATCCGCGCTGGACGCAGCCTTTGAGGATGCGGGATCAGATGCCACGGGAGGCTCACCTGACTCTTCCTCCCCGGACTCGGCAGCCGCGAGATCATCATCGCTGAGTTCTGGAAGATCTTCTTCCACTTCCTCGACGCCTGCAACGGTCTCTTCCGGATCTGCGGGCTCCTCACCCGTCAGGGTATCCTCAAGGCCGAGCTCTTCATCCAGAGGAGTAGAATCCTCCTCCTGCTGATCGTTATTCGCATCTGTACCGGCGGAATCGCCGGAATCGGCAAACTCTTCCATAAGCGCAAGGTCCTCGTCGGAAACGTCAAGCTCAAGGTCGTCAAGTTCGCTTTGTTCGTCGTCGGAAGACGTCTCATCTTCGCCGGCAACTTTATCCAGCTCAGCATCCAGTTCGTCCAGGAAGGATTCGTCCAGGGAATCCAGATCGCTTTCTTCCAGGTCGCCTTCTTCCAGGCTGTCAACTTCCGGCTCTTGACCTTCAGAGTCGTCAGCGCTGGCTGTTTCCAGATCGTCCTCATCAAGTTCCAGTGAGTCGAATTCATCCGAGTCGTCCGTTGTTTCGCTGGATTCCTGTTCATCCTCCGCGAAATCGAGGCTCAGATCATCGTCTTCCTCGGATGTTTTCGGCTCCTCGGCTGAATCGTCCTCCAGTGAAAAGTCGAAGGCGTCGTCAGCCAGATCATCGGATTTTTCTGTGGTCGCCTCTTCTTTACCACTCGAGGTATCGATACCAGAGAGGTCATACTCGATCAGATCATCCGGGCCCGGTTCCTTTTCGGATTCCTCGGCGTAGGTGTCGTCAGTTTCGTCCAGATCGGAAAAATCCGTCTCCAGGCTACCAAACTCATCTTCAGCCTCATCTTCCGATGTGCTGTCCAAAGCCGGCTCATCAAATACGGTATCCTCGTCACGTGAGCTGGTGTCGAAAGAATCCGATCTCAGCTGAGATTCCAGATCGTCAATGCTAGGCATTGACTCAGCCTCTTCGAGGCGAGCGCGCATTTCGTGAGCTTCGGCGATAGCCTGTTCGTCGTCCAGGGTCTCAACCTCACCGAGCTGCTTCTCAAAGGATTGTCTGTCCTGGGTATCCGCGTACACCCCAAGCAGTTTCAAGCGCAGATCTGTACGACTGGGTTCACGGGAAATTGCGGTTTCCAGAGACTGTGCCGCCTGATCCATGCGCCCATACGCAATGTAGGCGTCGGCTTCCGCCAGAGGGTCACTCTCCGGTGCATCCGCACCGTCTTCGTCATCCAGGGTGAGATCGAAGGTATCGGTCTCCGCGTCGGTTTCACTATTCAGCTGGTCGTAAAACGCTTTTTCACGATTGGCATTGCGACGCGCCAGCAACAGCAGAAGCAACAACAGAACAACCAGACCACCGCCAAGCGCTATCTGATACATCGGGTTGTTGGTAATCGCGCTGATGATGTTATCCGGAAAGCCCTTGTCAGACTCCGCCGGTGATGTTGACACCTCGCTGGCAGGCTGCTCGGATGCCGGTGATGCTACATCGGCTTCCTGCTGACCGGCCTCTTCCTCAGGCGCGGTACCGGCATCCATCTCATCGGACGCAACGTCGGCCTCTGGCATATCGGCATCATCACCCATCGCCGGTGCGTCAGCACCTTCTTCGGCGCCCGCTGCGGTGGTTTCATCCATGTCGGTTGCCGCAGGATCAGCCGCATCTTCGTCGGTGGCCATACCGTCCGCGGCATCCATGTCTTCTGCGGCCATATCAGTAGCGTCGCCATCGGGGGGCGTTTCCATCTCCTCTTCAGCGACTTGCTCAGACAATGTCTCCGCCTGAGGTGCATCTGCGGGTTGGCCGCTGTCACCTTGAGCCTGCTGCATTTCGGCAAGCTGTGTATTTTTCAGTTCCAGCAGACGCTGAAGGGTTTCCACCTGATTTTGAAGATCATCAACCCGACCACCCAGCTCTTCATTTTCTCGCCGGGCGCTTTCGAGCTCTTCCATGACGACGGCGGAGCCGGCGTCTACACCACCGGCGGTATCACCGTCACCGCCGGCAGAACCGCCCTCTTCGGCATCACGAGTGCTGCTGTCTTCACTTGCAAGCAATCGAAGCTCATCACCGCCAGTCTGTTCACCACCCGCTTGCCCTGAAGCAACTTCGGTATCTGTGGCATCCACCGTGCGCTGCGGCGTCGAGAACGCTTCGTTCTGTGCGGCCACCTGTCGATTAGCCTCGGTACGGGAACGACTGCGAATCTGTTCCATATCCGGCACCCGCAGCACTTCACCACGCTTGAGCCGGTTGATATTGCCCGCAATAAACGCGTCAGGGTTCAGGTCCTGGAGCGCAAGCATGACCTGTTGCATGGACACACTGCTGTCGGGGCGAACACTCTCAGCAATATTCCAGAGGGTATCAGAAGGCCCGGTGGGCCCGAGAGTCCTCGCACGCTGAGTGGTTGTGCGCCGGGGCTCCTGGGATGTCGATCTGGCCTGCTGTTGACGGGCTGGCTCGGAAACCTGGCGAGTGGTTGGAGCGGCAACCTCTTCCCGCACACCGGACTCCTCCGCATACACCGGGGGGTCAACCAGAACCGCGTATTCCCGCATCAGCCGCCCATTGGGCCAGGTCACTTCAAGCAGGAAATTGAGGTAGGGTTCCCGTAATGGCTCACGGGACGACACGTTCACCACCAGACTGCCATCGCTGGCTGTGGTGACGCTGAAATCAAGTTTGGTAAGGAAATAGTTCCGGTCGATACCAACCCGTTCATAAGCCGAATCGGGAGCGATGTTTACAAATACATCACCAGGGTCGACGCCCTCGCTTTTACGCAGACTGATATCCGCGTCCAGAGGCTCATTCAGATAGGACTGTAATTCAATCTCACCCAGACCCAGGGCCTGTGCGACGCCAGAACCAAGCCCTCCCGCCAGAGCCAGAGCAACCGCAAGCTTGCGTACCTTCATGCTTTTTCCTTACCAGTCTCCGTTATTCGTTACTGTTTTCACAAACAGAATCGGACGAGGTTGGATGACTTCCGTCTTGATTACTATCGTTATTATGTAAAGTTTTTAATATTCAGCCCGGCAAGTATTGTTGATAAAACCTCTTTTATCAATCAATCAGCCGCAGTCCTTGCACCATTTTTTCATAAATGGTCGGGAACATATTGTTACCGAACGATGATCCGGTGCCCCCGAATAGCCAAAGTCTAGCCCACAAGAACCCAAACATGTACAAAACGCTTCCGAAAATAACAGGGGCGGAGGCGTATTTCAGCCTCCGCCCCCAGCCGGTTCTCTGAAACCGGACACAGTTGGCATAATATTGCCCGCTGCGGGACTGCGTTACTGCTCCTGCAGTATGCGAAGCATCCGCCTGAGCGGTTCCGCCGCACCCCACAGCAACTGATCACCAACCGTGAACGCTGAGATGTACTCAGGCCCCATGGTCAGCTTGCGGATACGGCCAATGGGAACATTCAACGTACCCGTAACCTTCGCCGGGGTGAGCTCCCGAAGGGTGGCATCCCGCTCATTGGGAATCACCTTCACCCAGTCGTTGGCTTTGGCCAGGATGGACTCAATCTCGGAAACCGGAAGGTCCTTCTTCAATTTGATGGTCAAGGCCTGACTGTGGGAACGCATGGCACCGATGCGAACGCAGATGCCGTCGATCGGAATCGGATTGCTGCTGCGACCAAGAATCTTGTTGGTCTCGACGCCCGCTTTCCATTCTTCCTTGCTCATGCCGTTATCAAGCTGCTTGTCGATAAACGGAATCAGGCTGCCTGCCAGAGGCACTTCAAAGTGCTCGGTGGGAAAGCCGTCCGAACGCATGGTTTCGGTTACCTTGCGATCGATATCGAGGATAGCCGAGGATGGATCCGCCAGCTCGCCACTCACGCTGCCCTTCAGCTCGCCCATCTGGTTGAGCAGTTCCCGCATGTTCTGGGCACCGGAACCAGACGCCGCCTGATAGGTCATAGGCGATACCCATTCAATCAGGTCCTGCTCCAGCAGCCCGCCAAGCGCCAGCATCATCAGGCTGACAGTACAGTTCCCACCAACGTAGTCCTTCACGCCCTTCGCCAGGGCATCGTCAATCACGTTGCGGTTGACCGGATCAAGAACGATGACGGAATGATCGACCATCCGCAGCGTGGAAGCGGCGTCAATCCAGTACCCCTGCCATCCGGCATCACGGAGTTTCTGGTACACGGCACCGGTGTAATCCCCGCCCTGGCAGGTAACCACCACATCCAGCGTTTTCAGGGTATCGATATCGAAGGCATCCTGCAGCGCAGGCACACCCTCTTTGCCTACGTCCGGTGCCGGCTTTCCGGCCTGGGAAGTGGTAAAGAAGATCGGTTCGATATCTGCAAAATCGTTTTCTTCGCGCATGCGCTGCATGAGGACAGAGCCCACCATACCGCGCCAGCCAATAAGTCCAACTCGCTTCATGTGCGACCTTTGAACCTCGTTTTATGCCCGCCCTCTACCTGTATCGCTGGCAGGGACAGGATGGATGATCCCGCGACAACCGCATCGCGTTGTCGTCGGGTCTCAAAACTTGCCGGCCTCAGAGTGCCGCCAGAACGGCATCGCCCATCTCTCGGGTCGATACCTTCCGGCCCTCAGAAGACATGATATCCGCTGTCCTCAGGCCCTGATCCAGCACTTTGCTGACCGCCGCCTCTATCGCCTCGGCGGCTTTCTCCTCGCCAAGACTGTACCGCAACATCATTGCGCCACTGAGGATCGTAGCCAGCGGGTTGGCTATGCCCTTGCCTGCAATATCGGGTGCAGACCCGTGACAGGGCTCGTACATACCCTGCTTCTCAGAGTTCAGAGACGCAGAGGGCAACATCCCGATCGACCCCGTCAGCATAGCCGCTTCGTCAGAAAGAATATCACCAAACATGTTGCCAGTCACAATCACATCAAACTGTTTGGGTGCCCTGACCAGCTGCATGGCGGCGTTATCCACGTACATATGGGAGAGCTCGACATCCGGGTACTCCCGGCGCAGATCTTCCATGATTTCCCGCCATAAAACAGTCACTTCCAGCACATTCGCCTTGTCGACAGAGCAGAGCTTCTTGCCACGCTGCTGGGCCGCTTCAAAGGCGACACGGCCAATACGACGAATTTCCGATTCCGTATAGGCGTACGTGTTGTAGCCCTGACGCTCCCCACTTTCCAGTTCGCGGACGCCCCGTGGCTGGCCAAAATAGATGCCGCCGGTTAACTCCCTAACAATCATGATATCAAGGCCGGAGACCACCTCTGGCTTCAGTGAGGATGCAGAAGCAAGCTGGGGATACAGAATGGCCGGGCGCAGATTGGCGAACAACTCAAGGTTGGAGCGCAGCCCAAGCAGTCCTTTTTCAGGACGACTGGCCATCGGGCGTTTGTCCCACTTGGGGCCGCCCACGGCGCCCAGCAGGATTGCGTCCGCCTTACGCGCCTTGTCCAGGGTATCCTCCGGAAGTGGCGTATCCGTTTCGTCGATGGCGGCACCGCCAACCAGGGCGGACTCGAAGTGCAGCTCCAGACCGAATTGCTCGTTTATCTTACGCAGAACCTTTTCCGCTTCGGCAACAATTTCCGGGCCAATGCCATCGCCAGGAAGCATCAGGATAGAACGGGACATAGTGATTCCTTGAAGGTCGATTCGTTGTGGTAATTCAGGGCGGATCAGCGACCGGCATCAAATAACCAGGGTGCCGTTTCGCGCCTCGACGCTTCGTAGGCCTTTATGACCTCCGCGTCTTCAAGCGTAACACCGATATCGTCCAGGCCGTTCAGCAGGCAATGTCGACGAAAATCATCAACTTCAAAGTTGAACGATTCGCCGGACGGCGTGGTAACGGTTTTGGCTTCGAGATCTATCGCCAACTGATAGCCCTCTTCCGCCTCGGTTTCATGAAACAGCCGATCTACAATTTCTTCATCTAAAACAATTGGCAACAAGCCATTCTTAAAGCAGTTGTTATAGAAAATGTCGGCGAAACTGGGCGCAATGATAACGTGGAACCCAAAATCCTCAAGCGCCCAGGGGGCGTGCTCGCGGCTGGAGCCACAACCAAAGTTGCGCCGCGCCAGGAGCACGCTGGCATTTTTGTAGCGATCCTGATTAAGCATGAAATCAGGATTGATGGGCCGCTGTGAGCAGTCCTGGTCCGGCTTGCCTTCATCAAGGTAACGCAGTTCGTCAAACAGGTTCGGCCCGAAGCCGGTACGTTTGATGGATTTCAGAAACTGCTTGGGAATGATCATGTCCGTATCCACATTGGACCGGTCCATGGGGGCAACAATGCCCTGGTGTTGCTTTAAGGCTCGCATGGTGTCTCTCCTGTGGATCAGTTCATCATCTCGCGGACATCAACGAAGTGGCCGTTGATCGCCGCCGCCGCTGCCATGGCCGGGCTAACCAGATGGGTACGCCCGCCGAAGCCCTGGCGGCCCTCGAAGTTACGATTGGAAGTGGAGGCGCAATGCTCTCCCTGCCCCAATTTGTCGGCGTTCATGGCCAGACACATGGAGCAGCCCGGATCACGCCACTCAAGACCGGCTTCAATAAATATCTTGTCCAGCCCTTCCTGTTCCGCCTGAACTTTCACCAGACCGGAACCAGGCACCACCATCGCCTGCTTGAGTGATGACGACACCTTCCGCCCCTTCACGACCGCCGCTGCTTCACGAAGATCCTCTATACGGCTGTTGGTACAGGAGCCAATAAACACACGATCCAGCTTGATCTCGGTAATCGGCATGTTCGGCCTCAAGCCCATGTACTTCAAGGCACGGACAATTCCCTCGCGCTTGATGGGATCGGCTTCCGCTTCCGGGTCCGGCACATTACCGCCAACGCCTGCGACCATCTCGGGAGACGTCCCCCAGCTCACCTGCGGCATAATTTCGGAACCGTCGAGCTCAACAACCTTGTCGAACACTGCATCGTCATCGCTGTGCAACGTCTTCCAGTATTCAATGGCTTGCTCGCGCATCTCGCCCTTGGGGGCAAATGGGCGACCCTTGACATAATCAATGGTGGTCTGGTCGACCGCGACCATGCCCACCCGCGCACCGGCCTCGATGGACATGTTGCAGATGGTCATTCGGGCTTCCATCGAGAGGCCACGAATCGCCTCGCCGCCAAACTCAATGGCACAGCCCGTACCGCCAGCAGTGCCAATCTTACCGATGATGGCGAGGACAACGTCTTTTCCGGTCACCCCGGGCCCAAGCTTGCCATTCACCTTCACCAGCATGTTTTTCATTTTCTGCTGAACCAGGCACTGGGTGGCGAGCACATGTTCCACCTCTGACGTGCCGATACCATGAGCCAGGCAGCCGAATGCACCGTGGGTGGAGGTATGGGAATCGCCACAAACAATGCTCATGCCAGGCAGTGTCGCGCCCTGCTCTGGCCCGATCACATGCACGATGCCCTGGCGTTGGTCCTTGATCTTGAATTCCAGGATGCCGAACTCGTCGCAGTTCTTGTCCAGGGTTTCCACCTGAATCCGGGATACCGGGTCAACAATGCCTTCAATGCCTCTGGCGCGGTCGGTGGTGGGTACGTTGTGGTCCGGCGTCGCCAGGTTGGCATCCAGCCGCCAGGGCTTACGCCCGGCCAGCCGCAGGCCTTCAAAGGCCTGCGGCGAGGTGACTTCGTGCAGCAGATGCCGGTCGATGTAGATCAACGCGGAGCCGTCATCCCGCTGTTTAACGAGATGGTCGTCCCACAATTTGTCGTATAAGGTCTTGCCCGCCATGGTTCTCTCTCACTCTCTGGGGGTTTCTGTTTTTTCAGTATGGTTCTATTTTAACGCCTAGCCTTGAATAACCTCAATTCATGTTTTTTATGTTGCGCATTCCCATCTGGCATATTAGGATTTGGTGGGACCTCCACCAAAAGCTGCAGTTACGGATTCAACCACAATGGATGCAAATTCCCTGAAAGCGTTCCTCACCATCGTCGACCAGGAGTCGTTCTCCGAGGCGGCAGAACTGCTACACCTAACGCAGCCCGCAATCAGCAAGCGGCTGGCTGCTTTGGAGAACCAACTGGGAACGAAGCTGATCGACCGGAGCAATAGACAGGTCCGATTGACGGACGCAGGGGCACGCCTTCTACCCCATGCCCGGCGAATTCTGGATGAAGTGCACAATGCCCGACAGGCGCTGTCAGATCGTGAGGGATCGGTTTCAGGACAGCTGTCGGTGATTGCCAGCCACCACATCGGACTGCATCATCTCCCTGCCTGGTTACGGCGGCTGAACCGGGATTATCCGGAGGTGTCTCTGGAACTGCAGTTCATGGATTCTGAAAGCGCCTTCGGGCAGATGCGTAAACGTACAGCAGAGCTCGCGTTCGTGACCCTGAGCGAGAGCATGGACCAGGTATTCGATGTGCACGTGCGCTGGGAAGATGCCATGGCATTCGTGGTGTCGCCGGAACATCCACTGGCCTCGCTGGACAACCCGGGGCTCGGGGATCTGTCCCGGTATGACGCCCTGCTCCCCGAAGCTGGCACCGCCACCTACCGATCCATCAGCCGACTGTTTCTCGATGCGAGCCTGCCCCTGAAAATCCAGATGCCCACCAACTACCTGGAAACCATCAAGATGATGGCCAGCGTCGGGCTTGGGTGGAGCGTTTTGCCGGTGAGCATGGTCGACGACTCACTTACGGTGCTTTCTGTGCCCCACTCCGTAAGCCGCATTCTCGGCGGTGTGGGACTGAAGGGCCGATCGCTGAGCCCCCAGGCACAGGCACTGCTGGATATCGCAGCAGATCTTCAATAAAACCCGCTAAACACCACAGCAACACCAATCAATGCTCGGGCGGCGGCCTCAGGCCCCGCCAAGTGATGACAATGGCAATGGCCATGGCCGCCGCCCCGCCCCAGAACGCGGCGGAGGTACTGAACCCGTCCACCAGAAAGCCCGACAACCAGGCGCCCAGTGCGCCACCGGCACCAAAGGTCAGCCCACTGTAGAGCGCCTGCCCCTGGCCGTGATGATGCTGCCCGAAGAAACCCTGAATATACTGCACCGAAATAGCGTGCAGGGCGCCGTAAGAGGCCGCATGCAGCAACTGCGCGAAAATCAGCACCGCCACCACATCCGTCACTTCCGCGATCAACACCCAGCGAATCATCGTCAGCGCCAGTGCCGCAATCGCAATCTGCCGCACGGTGAAATTGCGGGTCAGCCGATGCATCACCAGGAACAACCCAATCTCCGCCAGCACCCCTAGCGACCACAACAACCCAATCGCCAACTTACCGTACCCGTGCTGCTCCAGGTGAATACTGAAAAACGTGTAGTACGCCCCGTGGGACACCTGCAGCAGAAAGTTCATCAGAAAGAACGTCACCACCGCCGGGTGAGTCACAATCGCCTTCAGACTACCCTTGGGCGCCGGTGGCTTACGTTCTCCCCGCTCCGACGGCACCAGAAACGCCGACACAGCAATCCCGGCAAACACGGGCAGCAACAACCACGGCAACAGAGTGATCGGAATCAGCTCCAGAATCCCGCCCACCAGCGCCACCGCGCCAATAAACCCTACCGACCCCCATAACCGCACCTTGCCGTATTTCTCACGTTGCGTTCCCAGCGACCGCAACGTGATCACTTCATAAAGCGGCAAAATCGCGTTCCAGAAGAACGTAAACGCCAGCATGACCAGCAACAGCCCATAGAACCCTGGCTCCATGAACACGCCGGCGAAGAACAGCGACCCCGTAATGGCACCGAACCGAACCAACCGCACCCGTTGGCCAGTCCGATCTCCGAGCCATCCCCACACACTGGGCGCCACGATCTTGGTTAATTGAATTGTCGCCATCAGCGTGGCGATCTCAAGGTAGGAAAAGCCCCGGCCTTCCAGATACAGGGACCAATACGGCAGCAAGCCGCCGAGGAGAGCGAAAAACCAGAAGTAGAGGTTTGAAAGGCGCCAGTAGATAGGAATGCTCCAATGAGATATCACAGAAGACCGACCGCTGCGGCAAGCAGGGCCTTTCAAAACCGTGGAGGGCCAGGGATGGCCCGACCGAGCCTACATGGACGTACTTGCGGCGTGTTTTGAGAGGCCCTGCTTGCCGCAGCGAGCACCATTACCAACCGCGACCGAGCCCTACAGGGACGTATTTACGGGCGCTTTTTGAACCATGCTCCCCGCCGGAACCGCTTCGCGAATTAAGACGGCCGGCTAGTTGGCGAATTGTGCCTTCGCAGGCTGGCTGAAAACTCCAATACTCTCACGCCTGCCCAATATTAGGCGTAGACACCGTGACATCCCCATTCTGACCACGATGGCGGAGATAATGATCCATCAACACAATGGCCATCATCGCCTCCGCAATCGGCGTCGCACGAATGCCCACACAGGGATCATGCCGCCCCGTGGTAATCACCTCCACGGGATCACCGTGAACATCAATACTCCGCCCCGGCAACCGCAAACTGGACGTCGGTTTCAACGCAATACTGGCCAGGATCGGCTGCCCCGACGAAATGCCGCCGAGAACACCACCGGCATGGTTCGACAGGAACCCTTCCGGGGTTAACTCATCCCGGTGCTCCGTGCCTTTCTGGTCAACACACCCAAAGCCCGCTCCTATCTCAACACCCTTCACCGCGTTAATGCTCATCAACGCATGAGCCAGGTCCGCGTCCAGCCGGTCGAAAATCGGCTCACCCAGGCCGGGAGGAACGCCCTCAGCGACCACATTGATACGCGCACCGATGGAATTGCCCTCTTTGCGCAGGGCATCCATATAGGCTTCCATCTCCGGCACCTTATCGGCATCCGGGCAGAAAAACGGATTCTGGTGAACCTGATCCCAATCGATCTTCTCAATGCGGATTGGTCCCAACTGGGAAAGATAACCCCGGATCGTGATGCCAAGGCGCTGCTCCAGAAATTTCCGTGCAACGGCACCGGCGGCGACCCGCATCGCTGTCTCGCGTGCAGAAGACCGACCTCCACCCCGATAATCCCGAACACCGTACTTGTGCATGTAGGTATAGTCGGCGTGGGCAGGACGGAACTGCTCCGCGATCTTCGAATAATCCTTTGAGCGCTGATCAGTATTCTCGATCACCAACCCAATGGGGGTGCCAGTGGTCTTACCCTCGAACACCCCCGAGAGGATCTTCACTTCGTCCGCTTCCCGGCGCTGGGTGGTATGACGCGAAGTGCCGGGCTTGCGGCGGTCCAGATCCCGCTGCATATCAGCCTCGGACAGCTCAAGCCCCGGAGGGCAACCATCAATTATGCATCCGAGCGCAGCCCCGTGGCTCTCACCAAAGCTGGTCACCGTAAACAATTTTCCGAAGCTATTTCCCGACATGATTCAGTATCTTATCCAGGGTATTTAATGTAGGTCTTCAGCAGTCAACAGAAACACACCGTCGCCGCCATTCTCAAATTCCAGCCAGGTAAACGGCATATCCGGATAGGCTTCCTGCAACGCCACCCAGCTATTCCCAACCTCAACAATCAAGAGGCCACCCGGGTTCAGGTAATCGGCTGCCCTCGCGAGTATCCGATGAGCGATGTCCAGCCCATCTCCCCCGGCAGCAAGGCCAAGTTCCGGTTCGTGGCCATACTCCGCCGGCATATCCGCAATATCGTCAGCGTCCACATAGGGAGGGTTGCTGAGGATGACATCGTATCGACCTTCAAGCCCATCGAACACATCGGACCGTACGGTGCTTACCCGGTCACCAACCTCGTGATAGTCGATATTGACCGCGGCCACGTCGAGGGCGTCGGTAGAGATATCCGCAAGGTCCACCTCGGCGTCCTCGAATACGCTCGCGGCTGCAATGCCAATACAGCCACTGCCAGTACACAAGTCCAGGATCCTGCCCACGGGCTTGTTACCCAACCAGGGTTGCAACCCGCCTTGAATCAGCTCTCCCAATGGTGAACGCGGCACCAGTACGCGTTCATCCACATGAAATGGCAGCCCCATAAACCAGGCTTCACCCAACAGATAAGCCAAGGGGACCCTGTCGTCAATACGGCGTTGCATGCGATCAAGGATCAACGCTCGTTCTTCCCGGGTCAGCCGGGCATCCAGGAACAGTGTATTGTTTTCCAGAGGCAAATGGAGGCTACGCATAACCAGTTGGACAGACTCATCCCACACGTTGTCCGTGCCGTGGCCAAAATAAAGCGGCGAATCGGCAAAGCGAGAAGAAACGTACCTCAGGTAGTCTCTGACGGTATGCAAGTCATCAATGGGGTTACTCACGCATGCTCATCCTGTTCGGAAATGATCAAGGCGCAGAATTATACGCTCTTTCCGGCACAGGCTGCAGCCCACCGCCGCAATTGCGGTTTCAAGGTCATATCGCCATCGGGCCAGAGCTGTTCTGGTTCTCTTCGTACCGGTCCAACGCGGCGGCCATACGTTCCCGTCCAAGCTGAATCAATTCGGGCGCCTTGTGGTAGTCATAGCTGCGGCTGGCGTTCTTGGGAATGTTCACCAGCAAATCGGGTGGATACCCAGCGATCTTGTATTGTACCAAGGCGCTTTGCATGGTTTCGACGGTCAGGTTCATGACATCGAACTTACCAATACCCAGCTTATCCCAGTCAATAGTCTCGTGATCATCCTGATGTTTCTTCGGTTCCGATTTTATCGCGGGCGTCTTTTTATTGTGCTCGTTCTTCGCCACCGCCTTGCTGATTTTCTCTTCCGGTGAAGCCGACGAACCACCCTCTTTCTTGGTACTGAAGGTCTTCAGGGCATCCCAGTCAAACCAGCGGGAGGCCTTATCACGGATTTTTTCGACCCATTCCTCGGTATCATCGTCGTCAGGGTTTGCAAACGCCGCATCCGGCAATCGCCGCCCGCGGTCATCTTCGCCACTGAGGTTTACGGCCACAATCATATCGGCATGGGAGGAAATGGTCGGAATGATCGGCAGTGGATTGAGCAAGGCGCCGTCCACCAGCACGCGGCCATTCAACACCAGAGGCGTCACCACACTGGGTATGGCAACCGACGCCCGGATGGCCTGATCCAGCGGCCCTTCCTGAAACCAGATTTCCTTATGGGCAAGGAGATCCGTCGCCACAGCCGTATAGGCGATCGGAAGGTCTTCAATTCGGGTATTTCCAATCATTTCCCGCACCACGGAGAATATCTTTTCTCCACGAATGGCGCCGACGGAGCTAAAAGTCACATCCAGCAGTTTCAGCACATCGAACTGGCCCAGGCCAGTTACCCAGTCCTTGTAATCCTTCATCTTGCCGGCTGCAAATACGCCCCCGATCAAGGCTCCCATGGAACAGCCGGAAATGGCGACAATGTCGTAGCCTCTTTCCACCAGTATCTCGATCGCACCTATATGGGCATAGCCCCTGGCCCCGCCACTGCCAAGAGTCAGCGCTACGGTCTTGCCCTTGCCGGGAGCCGTCGGCCGGGGATCGCCTTTCTCGGACGCCGACTGAGCAGCGGATATTCCGGTGCTCGTGACAATCTGGGAGATATCGTCTGCCGGCTTCTGATCTTCGTCCTGAAGCTCTGTCCCGGATGGCCTGTTCATTCCCTTCACCTCGTAATCACCATCACTTCAACCCGATCACCTTGCCGATCGGGATTTGGTATCACAACCGTGGGGCCAACCGTAATGATCATCTGGCGGCTTTCGGAAACGCCACTTTTGGCCAACACCTGGGAAAGTGACTGCGCTGCAGCCTCTGCCCGCTCCATAGACGCTTCCAGGGTTTCATTATCCTTGAGCTGGGAATAGGCCGTCAGTACTACCCGGGCTTCAGCCTCGCCGGCCCAGTCATTGATGATGCGCCGGTCGGCACCGCTCCACTCAAAGCGGTAGGTGATGCCACCCTGCCAGGGCACAATCACCGGCCCCTTGATTCTGGCGATTTCGTTGCCCATTCCCGGAATATCAGTTCCCTGAGGCGCAACCAAATGTTCAACCCAGACAAACTGACGCTGGTTGGCGCGGGTAACCGTATACACCAGCGTCAGCCACGGCTGGCCATTCTCATCGACCGAACCGGCAACAAGATAGTCCTGATTGTTGTCCCGCCCATAGAGACTGGATTGATCAAAAATCTGGTTGGCCCACACGTTACTGCGCCCGCAATTCCTTCCGGAACACTCAAACAGTATCTGGGCGCCACGGGCCTGCAATTCCCTTAGATAGTGATCGCGAGCCTCTTCCCGGTTGGCACCGCCCTGGACTTCATATAACTGCCCGACGCCCTTGACCGGGAGCCGGGCCATGGACGCGGAGCGGATCTCGTTGTTCACCTCACGAACCGGGCTGAACAACACCAGATGCCCCGGCGACTTGATGCTGATTTCCTGATCAAGGCGCGCCTCCGGAAACGGTTCCGGCGGTGGCATTTGCGCCGACACCATGGTCGAAAACCCCATGAACATGGCGGCGACCCACACTACTGACTGCGACAAGCGCTTATTCTGCATCGTCTAAAAAGCCTCTGACTGCATCAATGACGGGTTCAACATTCCCGTCCAGGTGGCAATGGTGGCCTCCGGGCACGGCCACCACATCCAGGTTCGCGATCGCATCCAAACGTGAATCAAGTTCCGGGCGACTGGCCAGGAGCCCCTGCGTCGCACGCAGGAAACGTGTTGGCGTGACGACTTTCTTCAGGCAAGCGGTCACTTGCGCTTCGTCCATCATTATCATCGATGGATGGCGCAAACGCGGATCGGTTTGCCACACGAAACCATCACCGGAAGACTTCATGCTCCGCGTTACCAGCATTCTCGCGGCTTCTGGCGACAGGGGGATCATGCCACCCTCCCGAGCCTTGGCTGCCAACTCTATGTCAGGGTATACGACCGCTTTCCCTGAACCCGTCATTCGTTTGATGATCGACTTGCGCATCTGATCGATCACCTCATCCGGTTTACGACTGATCGGCCCAATGCTGTCGATCATGACCAACCGACGCACCCGTTCCGGAAACGCCGCCGCGTAGAGCACGCTGACAATCCCGCCGAGTGAATGACCCACCAGATCAATCTGCCCTTTCGGCGAGTCTTTGAAATGGGTCTCAACCAGTTCCGCCAGGTCCGCCACATAATCCATCAACTGGTAACCCTGGCCTTCAGGCCGGTGCCCGGAACGCCCGTGCCCAGCCATATCGAGGGAGTACACATCGCGATTGCCCGCCAACGCCGGGGCCAATCTGGCGAATGACAGGGCGTTATCCAGCCAGCCGTGGATCATCAGCACCGGCCAGGTTTCAGAGGCCGTGGCAGCGGGCCAGTGCAGGCCTGCCAGGTCGATGTGTTTAAGAGACCAGTTGATTTCCCGACACGTCATTGTTGTATCAGGTGGGGTTTCCAGAATGGTGTCGTTCATTGAAGCGCTTACATAGTGTGGGTGGGTCGATCCGAGCTCAATGAACCCGCCAGGTAGGACTCGATTTTGGTACGCGCGGTTTCGTCTTCACCATCGAACTGCACACCAATGCCCGCTGCACGGTTGCCCTGGGCACCCTTCGGGGTAATCCAGATCACCTTGCCCGCCACGGGGATTTTTTCCGGCTCATCCATCAGGTTGAGCAACAGGAACACTTCATCGCCCAGTTGATACTGTTTTTGCGTGGGAATAAACAACCCGCCCTGCCGGATATAAGGCATGTAGGCGGCGTAGAGTACCGCCTTGTCCTTGATGGTCAGCGTGAGAATGCCACTGCGTGCGCCAAAACCAGGCCCCATAGTAAACACCTTTCTCTGTATTGATAGCTCTGTATTGATAGCAACCGGATTGATAACAACCGGAGTCAATAAACTCCTGATATTCCGCAATCATAGCAGTAGTTGTTAATCACTGCCCTATCCTGCCGCGCCATTGGTCACTCCGTTTATCCCGCAGCTGGCCTGCGGCGCGGCATGAGTTTCTGCCATGCGATCAGCAATCGGCCCGCTTCCAACTCAGGGTTCACGTTGTAAACGCCGGCAGACCTGGACTCGTGGATCGCATCCAGGAGTTCATGGGCCCGCCAGGAAGGATTGTTTCTGGCAAGGAACGTTAACATGTCCGCCGCTTCCGCATCCCGGGGCTGCCCCCCGGCACTGATGCGGGCCAGGTCACCAGCCCAGCCTTCAAATAGCCATAGAGCACTTTCAAGCCCCATTGCCTTGAACGGCTTTGCAGCCTCGGAAAGAGTGAGCTGACCCTTCATGAAATGGCGGAAGTTGTCCAACGCCTCATCCCGCAGGCTAATAAACTCTCCGGTAGCATATTCCAGGGCCAGCCGCGGCGCATTGGCTGCCAGTACCAGCGCCTTGGCGCATTGCTCCGGCGTTGGTCTGTTGTCGCCATCCATCGCTTTGACCGCCGTCGCCAGCCAGCCAGCAGCCTGATCTCTGTCCGGCGTAGCAATCAGCAAACTCTGGCAGCGGGAACGGATCGTCGGCAATACCGGCCTGCCACTCTCCTGCAGCAGCAGAAGCACCACATCTTCGGCGGGTTCTTCCAGGGTTTTCAGCAACGCGTTGGCGGAATTGATGTTCAACTGGTCCGCCCGATCAATAATGGCCACCTTGCGGGAGGCCACCTGGGGAGAGCCGACCGCGAATGCGGACAGCGCACGAATCTGATCAATCTTGATCATCCGTGATTTTTCCGGTGCATAAATCCGGATATCCGGATGGGTGCCCGCGGCAACCAGCTCGCACTGCTTACAGATGCCACAAGGGGACCCTGCGTCCATATCCGCCTTTTCACAGACCAGCAACCCGGCCAGTGCGTTGGCAAACAGACGCTTTCCCACGCCGTTCTCGCCCGTCACCATCAGGGCATGGGGCATCCTGTTGCCGGCGATGCGTTGGAGCAGTCGGCTCCAGGCGTCTTCAAGCCATGCCATGGTTGCTATGGATGCGTTCACGTATTCACCCCTTTGATGAACTGGTTGACGGTCGATCCGCCTGTCGTTTCATCGTGGCCAGCAATCGCTTCATTTTCGCCAGTTCGCCATGATGACCGGTTTCGGAACCCCGGCCATAGTAATGTTTGTTGATCAATCGGGCAAAAGCCGTTGCTGTGCCGGCCGCCGCGGGTTTTGCCCGGGCAAGCCTTGAGGCCAGTTGGGAGGGTGTTTCACCGTGACGTACAGGCACTCCCGAACGGTCACACAACCGATACCAGCGGCTGACGAGACGACCAAGCGGGTCCCGGCTTTCCACGCGACGGTACTGCCAGGCGGTAACCAAACCCGCCAGTAACAGCGCCATACCGACAATGCCCGCGGTAATATAGCCAAGCTCCCGCATTCCTATCCCTCCAGGCAAACGCGACATCAGGTCCATCTGTGACTGCCCCTGATATCCGACAACCCAGCGCTGCCAGTGGTAATTAATCTTATCGAGCTGCAGGGAAGCCCACTGCAGCATCGCCAAATCGCCGTAGCGCTGTGGCGATGTCCAATCGTTCTCAAGGAACGAGCCTTCCTCAGCCACCGCCTCCCGTAGACCAAACTCAATACGCTCGGGAGCAATGGCAGCTGTCGGGTCCACCCGCACCCAACCCTGGCCGGGGAACCACGCTTCCACCCAGGCATGGGCATCGTACTGCCGCACAATCAGATATTCGTCATCTGCGCCGGGTGACCCGCCCTGATATCCGACCACCACTCGGGCCGGAATACCCGCTGCGCGCAACACAAACGTGGTAGCCCCGGCGTAGTGGGCACAGAAACCCCGCTTTTCATCGAATAACAGGCTGTCGATGCCATCCACGGGCATAGCGGGTGGGCGCAGGGTGTAGAAATAGGCCTGCTCCCGGAAACGGGTCAGAAGCTGCTGCACCAATGCCTGAGGGTTGTCGTGTTGGCCAGCCAGTTGTTGCCCGAACGCCCTTGCCCTCGGGTTGCCGCTTTGTGGTAACTGGAGATAACGCTGAAGGTTATCGGGCTCCGCACTGGCATCCTCCGTTGTTTGGTTCCCGACCAACTCCATCCAGTAACGGACCGCGCTGTCAGCCGGCCGGTCAAACCGGAACAGATTCTCATCCGTTTGCTTTACATTATTGGAGACCGCCCTGGAGTTCTCCAGAGCAAAGGCCCAGGTCTGGTCCGTGGGTTCCAATAACACCTCGTACTGGTTGGGCCCGAGCGGCCCTACGCCACCATCAACGTCAACACGGCCAAGCCGGCGAAACGGCTTTCCAAGGCCCTGTTGCCAAGTGTCTCCGTCAAGGCGATCCAGGATAAGCCCGCGCCAATATCGGTCCCGGTAGGCCGGTAACTCACCGCCAAAGGTGACGCGAAAGGCTCGCTCACTGCTCTGGGCGAGACTCGAGATATCACCGGGAGTCATGGTGTCGCTGATTCCAGTTCGGGCTTCGCCGGAAACCAGCGGCACACTCCAGAGCGGCGACATGCGCGGGAAGAACACGAACAGGAGCACTACAATCGGCAAGGTCTTAACCAGCATCAGCCCCAAGCGCCGCCATCCCTTCTTCATGGCACCGGGAATTTCCGGCGCATTCACCACCTGCAGGCCGATTAACAATAAGGCAACGCCCGCAATGTTAATGACACTCCAGTGAATCTCCTGATGAAACAGAAAGTTGACTGTCGCCAGGTACACCAGGATAAAAAACAGCACATAGAAATCCCGGGTGGATCGGGTCTCAAGCCATTTAAGCCCCACCGCCAGCACAAAAAACGACGCCGCAGTATCAACGGTGAAACGCCCCTGCACAGTTGCGATATAAACGGCCACCAGTACCAGCATGATCCCGGTACGCATCCACCTTCCCGGTAACCTGACCTGCCCGGATTGCGCCAGCCACCGCCAGCCAGCAAGTACAGCGCAACTGGCCACCAGCCAGATCGGCAATCGGTCCCACTGGGGAATCAGTAACAACCCAAAGCCTGCGATCAGCCATATCAACGCGCGGCCCGATACCAATTCCGCAGCCTGTAAGGAGCGTGAACTCGGCGAATTACTCAGGAACCTGCGAATCATGCCCGTCGCTCCCCGAAACCAGACGACGCAGAGGTCCGATTCCCAACCTCTTCGGAGCGGGTACCATGGGGCAGAGGACCACCTTCCCTTGGTTGTTCAAGGCCAAAGATGGCCAGCGCCTTAAGGCACCGGTTGGCGTGAACAGCACCGGTGTCCGGTTCAATCACCTGCCCCGGCAGATTCAACCCGAAACGGCTGTTGTTGCGGGCCCGTTCCATCACCTGATGAGCCAGGTAACCCAGGCGCAGCTCACGGTCCACGCCCCTGAAGGCGTCATAGTCCAGCCAGTGGGGGCTGCCCTGTTCACCTTCCCAATCGGTAATCACCATCTCACCGGTACGGGCGTATCGTTTCCACTGAACCCTCTGGCTCAGATCCCCCTCCCGCCAGGGCCGAATGTCGGCATGGTCATTACCATCCGTCGAGCGCGCCTTCGATTGCTCCTCTCCGTCCTGAACCGTGCTGGTCACATCCGGGGCGGCCAGAGGGTTTGGATAGACAATGCCGGACGTGACCGGCCGCAGCCAGGACCAGGCCTTGAAAAGGCCAAAAGGAAAGCGGGTTTCCACGCGGATACGTTCCGGCTGCAGGTAGCCACGTTGATAGGACGGTATCGCCAGGGTCATATCCTCCTGCTGCCCGGCTGGCACGTGCTGGCTTTCGAGTTGACTGTCATCGCAGAACAGGGATATCGCCAGCGAATCATGACGGGGCGACACAGCCCTTAAACGGAAGGGTATCGTATCGCCGGCAAAGCCATCACCGGCCTGTATGAGTGTCAGTTCCAGCCCCGACAGGTTGCGGTGGGTCTGGTGCATGGCCGCAACAACTACTGCGCCCAACAGAAATGTGAGCATGTATATCAGGCTGTTCTGGTAGTTAATTCCGGTAATCAGCATGATCAACAGTAAACCGGCAAACACCACCCCGGCACCCGTGGGCAGGATAAAAACATTGCGCTGTCCGAATATTCGCTGATCGGCTCGCGGAATCCGCTGGTTGACCCAGCGCTGCCATCGCGAACGAAATGCCTTCAACATAAGAGTCCTGTTACAAAAACTGGATGGTTACGCCTGTTATATAAACACGTTTGCGTGGTTTTACAGAAGAATACTGACAATAGTCCGATTCTGATCACAAACACCACAAAATCGCCTTGAAATCCGAATCTCTGAGAAGAATACTGCTACCAAGGAGCGTACTGACTGCAGTTTAGTGTCGGAAGCGCCTCCATTTCGCGTTTGGACACGGCAAGAGGCTACGCCATGAACCGCCGAACACCCTTGTACATCGCTCTGGCTGGTACGGCCAGCCTGGCTGTTTCGTTTAGCTCCCCGCTGATGGCCGGGGTGCAGACCCTGACCTCTGACGAAATGGTTGAAACCTACGTGAAGGATTCCGCCGTCATCGTGGTGCCTAAAGAACGGCAGAAACCCGACGCGGACCGGCAGAAGATTATCCGCTCCCTGACCATTTCTCCGGGTGAGCCGGTGCTAACGGAAGCGGAAGAGGAAGCCTATCGCGAAGCCCTTGAACGCTTCGAACGGGAAGGCAAGAAAGGTGCCCTTGAGAGCGCGGAGGAGGAATTCCTCCGTCGTGCCTTGCTGTTGCCACAAGAAGAACTTGCCCGGGCGCAGCCGCCTGCGGAGTTTACCCCCACCATTCCGCCCATTATCTTCGGGCAGCAGGCCCAGATACCGGATGAGCCGTTCAGTCAGACCTTTCTGAACGATCAACTGGGCGTTGGGTTTGATGGCCAGAACCTGAACTTCACCATAGGCAACCCGCCGGGTATTGATACGATCCAGGTGCCCCATGGCATTAACGAAGGCCCGATCACATTAACACCCCGTCCTGGCGGTGGGTTTGATCTGTCTATAGCGGTGCCGGATCGCTAAAACTATCTCTACAGGTCCGAAACACAAAGAGCGGTAACTCCTTGCGAGTCACCGCTCTTTTTTTGCCTGCACTTTATAGCAGGCAAAAAAAAACGCCCCGCAGGGCGGGGCGTTCACACCAGAGGTGTTATGCGATCAGCTTATTTTCCGTATACAGCCAGCTTGGTGTTGCTGATGTGCAGGTTGTCGATACCGATAGTACCGATGTTTGCACCGCCGATAACGGTTTCGGCAACGTTGATGTCCATCAGGACGTCATCAACATCTACACGCAGTACGTTGGTCGCTGTGGAAGCACCGAGACCGTCACCCTTGTAGATGTCCAGGCCGATGATTGCAAATCCAGCCTGCGCCAATCCGATCTTGCGCTGCTCTTCAGCGGTCGGAGCAGTAGGATCTTCCGCGAATACAGCTGCCAGACCAGCGGCCCCAAGCACTTCACCGCCAGACTCGGAGCTATTGATGGTCATTCCGCGGACACCAACGCCGAGGAAGTCAACATCGAAGCTCATTTCGTTAACGGTGAACGCTGCATCCAAATTAAGGGTGCCGGTGCCCGCCATTTCGTTTCCAGCTCCGTCTGTAACGTTATCCGTATCTACACGGATATCCAGAGCACCGAGGAGACCCCAGGCGTCCATGTTCGAAACCAGAACGGTGTTTTCGCCACCGTTACCGTTAAGCTCCATGGATCCAGCGGTGAAACCCCAGTCGATGGGTACAGGGTTACCACTGCCGTCGGTTTGCAGGGAACCAACGTGAATGACAGCGTCGCCATCGTCAGCGATGTCGATGTCGATTTTCAGTTGGTCCAGCAAAGCGCCTGCACCGGTAGCTGCGGCATAGTCAGCTGCAGACTGAGAGCTACTGGCCAACGCACCACCGAGAGCGATGTCCTTTACGGCGAATGTACCTTCGTCCGTGTAGGTAAACTGACCAATGTTTACCTGAGTTTCCAGCTCAATGGTCACACCGGCCTGACCGGTGACGTTACCCATCATGCTGTCGTCCATCGCCTGCAGCTCGGCTTGAGCGGCGAAGGGCGCAGCGGCAACGGCTGTTGCCAGTGCAAGTTTCTTCAGGCCTTTCATATTGTTCTCCTTGATTGAACTTATTGTTATCCAGTTGAACTTTTTAACTTTGTTGTGAGGCTCAACCTCACCACTCCATTTAAGATTGTTTTACACTCTGGTTCCGTGAATGCATTCACAAATTGTCACAAAACAAAGCAGTTCTTAATAAAAGCAACTTATTCACTATAAATTCATGCACTTGGCTCATTCGTCACTCTCCTTTTTTGCATCATAGAAGATCTGAAATGGCTTATCCTGAGACATCGGTTCACCGAAACTTGCTTCACCATCCTCCAATCTGACCGGTATCAGCTTGATTCCAGAAACTCCAAGCCTATGCTCATGCTCCAGAGCCATTGCTCGGATCGTCTCGCCATTTTTTTCAACGCTTCCTGGGTAGGCAATGACCGCCGCATGAATTTCACCTCGGCGCGCAATGGCCTTTAGCCCAGCGCGATACATTAAAACCTTTACATTTCCAGGGGCCTGCTCAGCTTCCTCTTCCAATCTCATTTGTTGAACCTTGTCAGACTTCATGACCATGAAAGCCATCGGACGAAAGATGCCAGCTTCCTCGAGTTCATCGCCCGCCTGATTGACCACCTGGTCCGTCATTTCCCTGAGATGCCTCTGAGCAACCGCAACCACCGCGGCCAGGTCTTTGTCGTCCAGCTTGCCATCGGATAGCACATGATCTTCCCGATCAATCGCATCCTGCGCCAACGCCGCGGTGGAAATCGCACATCCGGCGATCATCGCCAAGACAAATCGCTTACCAATGCCGTTACAAGTCTTCATACTGGTTACTGCCCTTAGGATTATTGTTTAGAATGCACCGGCCCAAGCCTTTTCGAGCCCGAAGTCAGGTGACTTGCCGCACAGGCTACCGTGAACCCATGCAAGATTTTGTTAAGTATGTAACATCGTGAAAACATTAAGTGCGGAAGAGGCAGAGCGCCTCGTTTCACAGATCAGCAGCCAACATGGGTTTATCGACTACACCGACGCCGGCAGGCAACGGCGGATTGTCACGGCGTTCCCGCTGAAACATTGGCCAGTCCCCAAGGACGCGCTATCGTTCTCACGCCTGACGGACGTGCTGGAGCAGGCTTGGGCAGGACTGGCTGAAGCGTCGAGCCGGGAACTGGCAGGCGGCATCATGGGCACCCTGTTTTACGAGGCTGGCAACCACACGGTCCCCGGATTCTCCGGCGAGGCCAGTGAGAGGGATTATGGCTATATTGGGCTTTATCTCTGGCAGCTGACGCTGGATGTTTCGGGTGCCAATTCGCCCAGGCTCGATTTTCATCCCGAGTGTGACGATAGAACCCGTGAACGGGTGCTGAACCTCACCGGCGAAAAGCCGACGCGCCCTACTCCTTTTCACATCAGCCCGGGATTTACAGCCGACCAACCCGCCGAACACTACCGCAATGGCGTATCCCGGGTGCTTAGCTATATCCATGCCGGGGACTGCTATCAGGTCAACCTGTCCAACAAGTACACCGGCGGCTACCAGGGCGAGCCGTACACAGCGTTCCGAGCTTTGTGCCAGGCCGTTCCGGTCCCCCACGCTGCGTACATCAACGCTGGTTCCTATCAGGTCCTCAGCATTTCACCAGAGCTGTTCCTGAGTATTGAAGATGGCAACAGGGTCATCAGCAAACCCATCAAGGGTACCCGGCCCCGGGATCTGAACTCGCCGGCGAACGACCAGCGGATCGCCGAATCCCTGGCCGCCGCTGAAAAGGACCGGGCCGAAAACCTGATGATCGTGGACTTGATTCGCAACGACCTGTCGCGATTCTGCGAGCCGTTTTCCGTCACGGTGCCACAGCTTTTCAGTATCGAAAGCTATGAAAACGTCCATCAACTGGTCAGCACGGTGGAAGGCCGGCTGCAACCAGAGAACACACCGTTAAAAGCCCTTCTCTCTGCCTTCCCCGGGGGCTCTATCACGGGTGCACCCAAACGCAGGGCGATGGAGATCATCGACGACCTGGAACCACATCGTCGCGGGCCTTACTGCGGCTCGGTCTTCCGTTGGGATTTTTCCAATAACCTGGAGAGCAATATCGCAATCCGAACCCTGATGACGGATTCAGAAGGAAAGATTCACTGCTGGGCGGGATGTGGCATCGTCGCGGATTCAGACCCGGATGATGAGTACCGGGAATCCGTGGACAAGGTTCAGAAGCTGATGAGCGTACTGGAAGCGTTATAGAGGGCAAATTGCAAAGGAGGAAAAGCCAGGACAAAGAGCTTGCCCCGGCCTCTTGTCCGCGCTATCAGTTATGGATGGCGCTGGCCTTCAGAAACTCGCCCTTAAGCTCTTCAAACGTATGTACCGCCGGGAACTGGGGGAACTCCTCGATCACGTTCTTCGGCGCGTGAAACAGGATGCCCGCTTCCGCCTGGCCCAGCATGGTGGTGTCGTTGTAGGAATCACCCGCCGCAATAACACGGTAGTTCAGCAGCTGGAAGGCACGCACTGACTGACGCTTGGGGTCACGCTGGCGCAGCAGATAATCGGTAATCCTGCCGTCTTCGTTTACTTCCAGCTTGTGGCACAGCAGTGCCGGATAGCCCAGCTTGGCCATCAGCGGCATGGCGAATTCATAGAAGGTGTCGGAAAGAATCACCACCTGGAACCGCTCCCGCAGCCAATCCAGGAACTCCCGTGCGCCGGGCAGTGGGTCCAGCTCGCCGATCACTTCCTGAATCTGCGGCAGGCCATAGCCGTGCTGGTCCAGCAGTTTCAGGCGCTGCTGCATCAGTACGTCGTAATCGGGAATGTCGCGGGTGGTCGCCTTGAGCTCCTCAATGCCGGTTTTTTCCGCAAACGCGATCCAGATTTCCGGGATCAGTACTCCTTCAAGGTCAAGGCACGCGAGTTCCACAATGGTCTCCTGATAGTTGAACGCTGGTCAGCCCGGCGAAGGCCGCCGGGGATTGGAATCAGGCGGTATGATAAGAAAAACCGGGGCGGAATGCATCGTACATCTGTGCGGCTATAACGATATACTCCCCCATTCCTTCAGACTGTTGCCGGTTAATGGTAGATTTATCACACATTTACACTCCAGGTGATCCTTTCAAATGACGGACATTGCACAGTTACAGGCCGAGCTTGAAGGCGCGAGCCCCAGGGCTATCCTCAAGGCCGCTCTGGCGAAGTACGACAACATTGCCATTTCCTTCAGCGGTGCGGAAGACGTCGCACTGATTGAGTTGGCCCATAAGCTGACAGACAACCTTCAGGTATTCACCCTGGATACGGCGCGCCTTCATCCGGAAACCTATCAGTTCATTGATCGGGTCCGCGAGCACTATGGCATTAACATTGAGGTGATGTTCCCCGATGCTGCGGAAGTGCAGGATCTGGTCACCCGCAAGGGCATGTTCAGTTTCTATGAAGACGGCCATGGCGAATGCTGCGGTATCCGCAAGGTCAATCCGTTACGGCGAAAACTGGCCACGGTTGATGCGTGGATTACCGGCCAGCGCAAGGACCAGAGCCCCGGCACCCGCAATGACGTGCCTGTGGTACAGATTGACGACGCCTTCTCTACGGACGAGAAAACGCTGGTAAAGTTTAATCCGCTGGCGAACTGGAGCTCGAAGGAAGTCTGGGACTATATCCGTATGACGGAAGCCCCCTACAACAAACTGCACGAAAAGGGCTTTGTCAGCATTGGCTGCGAACCCTGCACACGCCCTATCCTGCCAGGACAGCACGAGCGCGAGGGCCGCTGGTGGTGGGAAGAAGCCACGCAGAAGGAGTGTGGCTTACACGCCGGAAACCTGATCGCCCGCGAATAAACCTTCCAGCCAGGCCCGTCAGTAGGTCAGTAGGTCGGCAGATCGATGTCGTTGAACAGTTCCTCGATCTCCGTCCTGCTGCCCTGGTGGGTCACCGCTTCATCCACCCTCTCACGGGTCAGATGCGGAGCAAATCGCTGGATGAAATCGTACATATAACCGCGCAGGAACGTCCCCTTGCGGAAGCCAATCCGGGTCACGCTCGGACGGAAGAGTTGACTGGCGTCCAGGCAGACAAGATCGGGGTCATTCTGCTCGTCGAACGCCATGCTGGCGATGATGCCAACCCCAAGACCCAGCCGCACATACGTCTTGATCACATCGGCATCAGCGGCGGTAAACACCACTTTCGGGGTCAACCCGTGGGCCTGGAAGGCCTCGTCCAGCTTCGAACGGCCGGTAAAGCCAAACACGTAGGTGACCAGCGGAAATTCGGCAAGATCCGGCAACGTCAGTTCGGATTTCTGCGCCAAAGGGTGATCTTTCGGCACAATGATGCTGCGGTTCCATTTGTAGCACGGCATCATGATCAGGTCGTTGAACAACTCCATGGCCTCGGTGGCAATGGCGAAATCCACCGCGCCATTGGCGGCCATTTCTGAAATCTGCATGGGGGTGCCCTGGTGCATGTGCAGGGACACCTCGGGGTAGGACTCGATAAAGCCCTGGATGATGGGCGGCAGCGCGTAGCGAGCCTGGGTATGGGTGGTGGCAATGCTCAGGTCGCCCTTGCGCTGGTTACTGAACTCCTGCGCAATTTTCTTGATGCCTTCCACACGGCGCAGTATTTCACCCGCCTCACGAATAATAATTTCACCGCCAGGTGTAATACGAGTGAGATGTTTGCCGCTGCGCGCGAAAACTTCCAGGCCCAGTTCGTCTTCCAGAAGACGGATCTGCTTGGATATTCCCGGCTGCGAGGTAAACAGACTCTGGGCAGTGGCGGATACGTTGAGATCATGGTGCGCAACTTCCCAGATATAGCGCAACTGTTGTAATTTCATCTACCCTGTCGCTCCCCATAAGGCCCGGTACAGACCGGGCATGTATACGCTGATCTTATTAGAAGAATACGCATAAAAACGTGATTTTTCATTCTTATTGAGTATACAGAATCCCATCCAACACAGTTTAGACCAAAAACGCCAGAACGCAGCATGACGACGGCGTCATTTGTCTTTGCGGCCCTTGACTTAACTGTGACAAAGCACACAATCCGTTATCTGGTGTCCCGTCTGGTTAATTCGTTAACCTACTGAGCCACTGAGGGTCTTGAGAGCTAGGCGCGATGGTGAAGGTTTGGTGGCTCCAAATCGAACCAGCGCAACGCGGCTATCAAGACCCTCAGTGGCTCCCGAAGGGCGAGACGCTGCGGCCTCTGGCCCGTGTTGCCAGCCCTTGATGTGGAACCACCACACCTGCGGACTGACGCCTTGGCCAGAGGCCGCAGCGTCACGCAGTAGGTCAACGAATTAACCATACGGGACACTTGCCATTTACGGGCATTCAGGGAAACGATGCTGTTAACCACCAAATTCCTCAGACCAACCGCGGATCCCCGTTCGGTACAACGGGATCGCCTGAGCGCCCTGCTGCAGCCGGACGGTGCCAAGCGGTTGAATCTGGTGGTGGCACCAGCGGGTTTTGGCAAGACCACACTGGTCAGCCAATGGTGCTCCCAGTCACCGTCTACCGTTGCCTGGCTATCCCTGGATGAGCATGATGACGAGCCCCGCCGATTCTGGCAGTACGTGGTGGGGGCGTTTGAACACAATGGCCTCGCAGGTCTGGAGCAATGCCGTCAACAACTCAGCCACTGCAGCCTCCAGGAACTGGAAGGCCCCATTACCGGGCTGATCAACGTTCTCGCCGCCGATGGAGCGCCCTGGTCGCTGGTCCTGGACGACTATCACTTTATCCGTGACCCACAATTACAGCGCCAGGTGTCGTATTTCATGGACTACCTGCCGCCTGGGTTCCTGGTGACCCTGGCATCCCGTACCGAACCAGCTTTGCCGCTCTCACGCTGGCGGGTGCGCCGCTGGGTGGAGAACATACACCCAGGCCTGCTGGCGTTTTCCGAGGAGGAGTGCCAGCGCTTCTTCCACGACACCATGGGGCTTGAACTCTCCGAGCTGGAGATTCGCAGGATCTGCAGCAAAACCGAGGGGTGGGTGGCCGCCATGCAATTGTCCGCGCTGTCCGGCGGTAGCATCGATGATCAGAAATCCGGGGCCGGCCACCAACGCATCGACCTGGACGAGCGACGCATCAGCGATTACGTATTGACCGAAGTGCTGGAGCAGCAACCTGCGCCGGTGCGCGACTTCCTGCTCGACACCGCCTGCTGTCCCCGGCTGTGTGCCTCACTCTGCGACGCCGTTCGCGGCACCACCAACAGTCAGGTCCTGCTGGAACAGCTGCTGCGTGAAAATCTGTTCCTGATCCCGCTGGATACCCACAATGAATGGTTCCGTTATCACGACCTGTTCCGGGACGCGCTGTTACAACGGGTGAGACAGTTCAAACCGGAAGATACCGAAAAGCAATGGCAGCGAGCAGTCCACTGGTTACTGGTCCATGGCCACGTTCAGGAAGGCATTTCCCAGATTGTCCAGCATCAGGACTGGCCCTGGCTCGCAAAGGTACTGGCTGAACACGGCAACAACCTGATCCACGGCGGTTTTCATCTTCCGGTGCTGAGCTGGCTGGATTCCCTGCCCGCCAACACTCTACAGGACAGCCCACAACTGTTGATGCTGAGAGTGTGGGCGCTGTTTTTCGCCAACCGGGTAGACGTGCTGGAGCCCCTCCTGGGCGAACTGGAAGACATGCTCGACCAACAGGTGGCCGATTCCCACCCCGATGCCGAGGGCGCCCTGGGCCTGCAGAGTGAGATTTCACTGATCCGCTCTTATCTCGCGCGATCAAAAAGCGACGATAAAAGCGCCAGCGACCTGACCCAGCAGGTATTGCGTGACATTGACCACACCCGCATCCCCTTGAAATCCGTGACCTATTACGGAGTCGGACTGGACTATTACGGTAAGGGGGACCTGGCAGCCGCCGAGGACGCCCTGACCTCCGCTGTGCGTTATGGGGAACTGGAGCGCAAACCCAGTACCGTACTCTCAAGCGGCGGCCTGCTTGCATGGATTCAGTACAACCGCGGAGATATCGACGAAGCCCTGGATACCTGCACCCGTGTGCGGCAATGGGTCGACCAGCACCACAGCGACCCACGCCAGCCCATGTTAATTTCATGCTGGCAAAACAGCGCCCTGATCGAGATTTACCGGGAGAGAAACGAACCCCAGTTGGCCGCCTCCTACCTGGCCCCGCTGCTGGACCATGTCAACAATGGCACCGAACCGGGGCAGCACGTGGTTATCCAGTACGTGCGTGGCCACCTGGCCTTCAGTGAAGGGCGCTACCAGGAAGCGATGGAAGCACTGGAAGATGCCGCCAGCGTTGCAAGACGTCGTCGGGACCACATCCTGTTCGAGCCTCCAGCATGCTCCGCCATGCTGGCTCGTTGCTATCTCGCCACCGGTCATCTGGATCTGGCGAAAAAATGGGTGCAACAGGTGAGCACTGACCGGTTCACCAATCCGCTGAACCGGGAACAGAACCAAATTAGCATCGCCCGTGTTCAGGTGGCGCTGGGCCGCCCGGGCGACGCCATGGCAACTTTGGCCCCCCTCCGACTCAGCGCAGAGCAGGATCAGCACTACCGCCATCTGGTGGAAATCCAGTTGGTCTACAGCGAGGCGCTGTTCGCCGAAGGTAAAACGATAGAAGCGGAACAGATGCTGGCCCAGGCCGTCCAGCGGGCATCAGAGGCCGGATTCATGCGCCTGCTTGCGGAGGAGAGTCCTACCATCCGCCAGCTGTGTAGAGCGCTGCCGGTTCTCAAGGCGCCGGGCCGCTGGAACAGCCGGGTCACAGCCATGCTCTCGGAACTGGCAGAGGCAGAAACCGCTGAAACAGAGCCGGAAGACTCGCAGAGGGATACGCAGGCGGCCCCGGGCAACACAGATCTCCCCGAACCCCTGAGTCAGCGGGAACTGGAAGTGCTGGATCTCATCAATCAGGGCCTCGCCAACAAGGACATCGCAAACACGATGGGGGTGGCGCCTACCACCGTAAAAGCCCACATTCGCAACCTTTACGGCAAGCTTGCAGTCGGATCCCGCACCGAGGCGTTGGCAAGAGCAAGGGAACTTCGGCTACTGGCCTGACTCTTGACTCACTGAAGCTGTCTTTCGGGCAACTTTTGTGACGCGCATCACACTTTTGTCGAATTTTATACGCCCACTACGCCCTTTGGACGATCCGGATACGCCCCCTCCTCCCTTACTATGCTCCCAACGCTGAGGGAAACCTCGGTAAGATTTCTGAAACTTCAGGCCTTCAGACTTCTTGTTCCGCGTTGTTTCGACGCCCGGGTTCGATAAGGACCCACTCTATAAGAGCCACCCACATGGGTTGGCTCTTTTTTTATGGCTCTCTTTTTATCAGGGCTCTATTGATCAGGGCTCTATGATTCGCCGGAAAGGCGGTAATGCGTCCAACAACAACTGCCCGTATCGACGGGCGATGATGCGACGATCAAGGATGGTGACGCGGCCGGTGTCCGACTCGGTCCGTAGCAGGCGACCAACGGCCTGCACCAGTTTGATGGAGGCGTCGGGTACGGTTATTTCCATGAACGGGTTACCGCCGCGGTGCGTCACCCATTCCGCCAGGCTGGCTTCGATGGGATCATCCGGTACCGAAAACGGCAGTCGGGTAATCACCACATGGCTCAGGTACTTGCCAGGCAGGTCAATGCCCTCTGCAAAACTTGCCACACCGAACAACACACTGGGCAGCCCCTCATCTACACGGCTGCAATGGCGGCGCAGGACCTCGCCCTTGGCCATATCGTCCTGAGTGGTGATCAGATCCGGGTATTCCGGCACCAGGGCATCCCGCACCAACTGCATCTGGCGCCTGGAGGTAAACAGTACCAGTGTCGCCTTCTCCCCGGCCCACAAGGCCGGTAGCCGCGACACCACCTGGTCCGTAAAGCTATCGTCCGTGGGCATGGCGGTCATGGCCGGCACTTCCACGGTTGCCATTTCGCCATAGCGGAAGGAACTGGGCACCACCACGAAGCGGCTGGCTTCGGGCAAACCTGCTCTGGCCTTGAGCCGATCAAAGCGCCCAAGGGCGGTCAGGGTTGCACTGGTCAACACAGCGCCATAGGCCCGCGACCAGAGCCTGGAATAAAGCAGATTATCCGCCAGCACCGGGCTACTGTAGAGCGTAATGTCTTCCGCGTGTTCCCAGCGCTGTCGCACCGACCAACGGGCGGCCGGTGGCCCGGACCGCTTCTTAGGCTCAGGCGCTGATTCCTCACCTTCTGCCGGCTCACTGGCCGGTTGGCCCGGATTATCACACCACGCGACCCACAACCGCAGTTGGTCCTCAGCACGGCTGTGGAACGATCCAATCACCGGATACCAGGATTCCGCAGTATCGCGGTCGACATCGCTGGCCTTGCGTTCATCGAAGGCCGTCTGTAATTCGTCCACCATCACACCAAGCTGGCGAACCAGGGTGGCCGTCGCCACCCGGGTTTCCACCGCCAGGCCGGCAAGCACCTCGGGCAATTCGCCCTCCGGGTAGCGCCACTGGGCGGAGCGTCGCTCCTCATTGAACTCCCAACCGGTATTCTGTTCGGCCTCGTCGTATACCCTCGTCAGACAGATATCCACTTCACGGGAGGCGGAACTGATCCTGTCGATGGTCTTCGCGGCCTGGGTGCCGGGCGTGAGGAACGGCTGCATCTTTCCCAGTGCCTGGGATAGCTGCTTGAGCCATTGCCGCGTGGCATTCAGCGGCACCGACGCCGCAAAGTGATTCAGTGCCTTGTCCGGCAGGTGATGTGCCTCATCAAAGATAAACAATGCATTTTCCGGCTCCGGCAGAATGGCACCACCGCCAAGGGCAAGGTCTGCCAGCACCAGGTCGTGGTTGGCCACCACGATGTCGGCATCATCGAGGTCTTTTCGGGCGTCGAAGAAGGCACAGCTGTCGAAATAGCTACAGTGGCGATTGGTACATTGACGATGGTCGGTGGTGACCTGGCGCCAGATGTCATCGGGTATCTGATCCGGCCAATGGTCGCGATCACCGTCCCACTTCCGGGACCCGTAACTGGCCAGCATGTCTTCAAAATAGGCCCGGGTGCCGGGTTCTTCCTTGCCGGGCCCATCCAGCAGGAACAGCGGCATGGTATCGCTGTCGCCGTTACCCTCGTCATGCAGACGAGCTTCGAGACGAGACATACACAAGTAGCGGCCACGACCTTTGGCAAGGGTCCAGGTAAAATCCAGTTTGCTGTGCTTTTTCAGGTCCGGAAGGTCTTTGTGGACGATCTGATCCTGCAGGGCAACGGTCGCTGTTGATATCACCAGTGTCTTGCCAAGGGCACGGGCCACCGGAATGGCGGCAATCAAATAGGCCAGGGTCTTGCCCGTGCCTGTGCCCGCCTCCACCACGCAGGTGCCGGCTGGTGACGTGCGCTGGCCGTCATTCTCGGTGATCTCGCCCATGTAGCGGGCGATCTCGGCGATCATCAGGCGCTGGCCGTAACGGGCGCGGATGTCCTTGCCGGCCAACACGTCACGGTAGGTCTGCTGAATCTGCTGTTTGACGTCCTCGGTGAGTGCCATCAGTCGGGGCTCACCCAGTTGCGAACCACACCCACCCGGAAGCGACGGCCATCCATGCTCAGCTCCACGCCTTCCTCGGTAATCCGTTCGACGGTGATACCGGAAAACGACTCTCCGGGGCGCAGGTAGTTGTCATTGATCATGACCCGGCGGGCCGACGGCTCGGACGCATAGATATGGCTGTTAAAAATCAGGTCTGGCACCCTTTTCTGGAAGGAAAGTGGAAGCTCTACAAGGTGCGGCGCCGTCTGTGCGGTGGCACCGTCCCGCTCGCTGGGATTGACGGCACTTGGCGTTCGCGGCGTGGGCACAATCACCGTGGGTCGCTCCCGCTCATTCTCGTCACCGGTTTCCGCTACCGCATCCGCTGGAGAGTCGGTATTCGCTCCCGGTGTTGGAATCTCGATAGCACCCTCGAGCGTGTCACGGGTCGGCGGCGATTGTACACGTTCGGGCGTCGATACCTGGCCCGCAGGTTCCGGCTTGTCATCAACTATAACCGGTTCAACGGTGGGTGTGGGTGCGGGCGCAGCCACGCCAGCCGACGGGATTGTTTGATCCGTCAGGGAAGCCTGACGCCCCTGGGGCCAGAAGATCCAGGCCAATACAGCCGCGTTGAGCACCAGCCCCAGCGCAACCCACACCAGAATCGGAATCGATTTTTTCCGTGGTTTGTGGATCAGCTGTACCTGCTGGCCAAGGTCCGGAATCCGACCCTGCCGTCTTTCAGTTTCGGATTTGCGGAGAGCATCAAGGATATAGGACATGTCAGTTCACCATCCTTCCGGACGTCAGCCGGGGCACGGCGGATTCCAGGTCGTTATTCATCTGGATGATGGTCATGGCACCGGCAATGCCATCGACCGTCAGGCCTCTTTGCTGCTGGTACCAGCGGACCTGCTCTTCGATCGGCATACGGTTGACGCGGCTCTCTTCCTGCCGGCTTTCGGCGTATCGGCTGGCGAGCTCCATCATTCTTGAGCCCATCCAGATCTGCTCGGCCACCCTTTCATTACCCTGAGCACTACCGGACGCATCGCCCAAAATGTAGCCGGGCGCTTCCCAAAGTACGGTAAATTCGCCAAACCAATAGGGCTCCAGGCTGGAGAAGGTGACCTCCCGGCGACCACTCGGGAGTTCGATAGTGGCGCGATTATCCTGGAGGCCGCTCAGGACCGCATAGTGACTGTCCCCATTGCCGTTGCGAAGCTGAAGTATCGCCGGCCGGTCCAGAAACTCCAGGCTTCGGCGTGCGCCCTTGTTCTGCAGGCAACGCAGTCCCTGCCCCTCGGCAAACTCACACGCCACTGGGCTTTCCGAGGCGCGGTATTCCAACCCCCATAGTTCAAACAGCTCGCGAAAAGCCACTGGCAAAGAGATGGTCTGGTCCGGGAACTCAAATTCGGGCAGTGGTTCCTCCTCGCGTGAGTCACTGGTCTGCTCACTGGCTTCGGGAAGCTTTTCCGACAACTCGACAACAGGCATATCCAGCTCGACCCGTTCGATGGCGCCAGTAAGGGACGTTCCCTGATTTTCGGCGACAGCATCGGGCTCGGGTCCACCGCTCCCCGGAAGCCCTATGAACAGCCACGTGGTCATGATGATGGCCATCAGCAGGGCTGCAGCCAACATCAGCGCATGGGACTTTCGAGACGGCCCAGCGCGCCTGGGCAGATTCTGGCCGTTCACTTCCCGGGCAGCGTTACGGATATGGGGAGCAGTGATCTGGTGCTCGCCTTCGGCGTAGGCGCCCAGCAATGCACGGTCACTGATCAGGTTAATCAGTCTCGGTACACCATGGCTGGCGCGGTACAAAGCCCGGATCGCGCGATCGGTAAAGATCTCGCCCCGGAGGCCTGCCACGCTGAGCCGGTAACGCAGGTAGGCCTCTATCTCTGTTCGACCCAGGGCGTCGAGGTGATAGCGGGCCGTTACCCGCTGATTTAATTGGCGGAGCTCTGGTAGCCCCAGAATCTCCTGCAGTTCAGGTTGTCCCAGCAACACAATCTGCAGCAGTTTTTTCTCAGCGGTTTCGAGATTGGTCAGCAATCGGAGCTGTTCAAGCACTTCGGCGGACAGGTTCTGGGCTTCATCAATCATCAGAACCTTATGGCGGCCCGCTGCATGGGCCTTGAGCAGGTCATCATTGATCAGTCCCACCAGTTCCTTGATGGATGATCCGACCGGATGGGCAATCTCAAGCTCATCGCAGATGGATGACAACAGCTCACGGGCAGACAATCTGGGATTGAGGATCAGTGCAATGTCTACATGATCCGGCACATTCTCGATGAAGCAACGGCTGACAGTGGTCTTGCCCGTGCCGACTTCTCCAGTGATCACGATAAAACCGCCCTGCCCCTGCACGCCATACATCAGATGCGCCAGCGCTTCTTTATGGCGTTCGCTCAGATACAGATAGCGGGGGTCCGGGGCTATCGAAAACGGGGGCTCCCGAAAACCGAAGAAATCGTAGTACATGCGTGTCCAGTCAGGTGCTCAGGCGGAGCTTGCGGGAGCCGCCATCGGGCTCCCCGGCTATCGCGGTATCATACCGCCCGGCTCCCGGGGCTGTCATCTCATGAAGTGCCGGAATCCGCATTGCTTACCAGTCTCAGTTCAGCTGTGGAGCGGCGCTGTTCGGATTTCAAGCGGCGAATGCATCGCTCCAGGGTCTTGGAGATTCTGGCGTGGGAGCGAATCATTGAAATCTTGGGCCAGGTCGCACGCTCGCCCTGCAATATCATCTCCCGGACCCATGCCGGATCAGGGTTGGATAACATGCGACGGTAGTCACGAAGACGATACGTCGGCGAGATGGTGACATCCCCGGAATAGCGCTGCCCCATAATGGTGTACATCTGGCCCGCTACCTGCCGAAGCATTTCCGGCTGAACGCGTTTTCGCAGATAATCGAACAGGCCCTGGCCATGGAACTGGATTTCCGATTTCAGCAGGTGCATCGGCAGATTGGCGACATTGATCTTTTCATCCCGGCCTCGCCGGTTCAGAAAAGGCACCACATGGGGGTTGGTCTGGCTGACAATGGTGAAGTTCACGTCGTAAAGGTGCATCAGCCGTTCGATGGGCAAGTCGCTGACCACCGACCCGTCCACGAACTTCAGCCGCGACATGTAGGGCAGCACGTTGCCCTGAATGTCCTTCTTCATCAGCGGTACCGGCGGGAAGATGCCCGGCACTGCCGCGCTGGCCAGCACAGCACTCCAGACCAACAGATAGGGTGACGTGTAGCCACACAACAAACGGGCTTTCTGGTGGGTCTGGACCGGTGACACACTGACGTTGATGGAACGACCGGTCTTCTGGAACGCTTCCTCAAAGGTGTATTCCCCGATATTGGCACGCAGGCACGCCTTTAACTGCTCCTGATCCATCAGGCCGTCACCCCGGATGGCACTGAACAGCCCTCGCCATTTCCAGGCCCTCATGTCGTGGTTTTCAGGCACCAGCATGTCCGGTATTTCCGCATCGCTGTGGACACCCAGTATGCCAGCGATAATGGCGCCGATGCTGGAGCCGGCAATGACCTGCGGCAACAACCCTTTTTCCCAGAGTGCCTTTATAACGCCGAAATGGAACATGCCCAGCGTGGCACCGCCGCTGAGCAGCAAAGCCGGGCGGCCATAACTGGTCAGGGTATCGCGGAAGAACTGCAGCTTCTCGGCCACTGGGAATCCCGGCACCTTGGTGTCGCACAGGAAATCCAGCGATTCGCACACCTGGGTGATGTACTCCTCGATCAGATGCTTGGTGCCAACCCGAGAACGGGTATACAGGGCCGTATTGCCCATATTGCCCAGGTCGTGATGAAGCCCTTCTCTCAATGCACGCTTCAGGCGCTCGAAATCATTCTGATGCCGGTAGGTGCGGAGGTTGCTGAGCCGGTCGTAGATGAGTTCGTAATGGTAAAGGTCGGAGCCAAACTCCTCTTTCCACTCCACATTGCCCTCAAGGAAATCCAGCTCCAGCGCCGCAGCCTTCCAGACTTCGTAATTGGGCGCCTCCGCCAGCATCTTGCGGAATTTCCGGATACGGTCATCAACCATCTGGTAAACCTCCGTTGTTCCAGCCGATTCGATGCGTCAGAAATCCTCGAGCATCAAATCCTCATCGTCATCGCTGGCAAATGGATCGTCTACGGTTCTGCCATCATTGATCAGGTAAGCCCGCCGTTGCAGGTACGCGTTTCTCACGAACGTATAGCCGTCACCTGAGATGAACCCTTCCGCAGGGATCAGATCGGCACGCTTGTCAACAATCTGAAGCGCCCTCGCATAATAGACATCCGGCGTTTCAGCCAGGTCCCAGGCTGAGGGCAACAACAGGTTGTCGGATACAAACCCACCAAAGTCCCGCGGATTCGACGGCCCCAAAAACGGCAGCATCAGGTAAGGTCCAGAATCCAGGCCCCAGTAACCCAGGGTCTGGCCAAAGTCCTCCGGGCGCTCATGCAAACCAAACATGGTGGCCACATCAATCAACCCGCCCAGACCAAAAATCGTGTTGTAATTGAATCTCCCCACCGCCACGACGGCAGACTCCCCCTTCAATTGGAAGATACTGTTGGCTAGATTACGTATTTCAGTCAGGTTGTTGAAGAAATTGGTAACAGCACGGTCCGCAAAGCCTGGCATGACGGTGCGGTACCCTTTCGCAACGGGGCGGAGGAACCAGTTATCGATGGTTTCGTTGAAGGCATAGACCTTCCGGTTCCAGTCCTCATAAGGATCGACCTCGCCCGGAGGGGCATCAAGCTTTCGTTCTGCCATGTCAGGATCGACTGGCTGCACGGTTTGCGCGACCGCATTGCCTGAACACAGGCAGATAAAAATCAGGGCGCCGATTACTGGGTGCCGGAAAAAAAAGTCTCTCATCGTCAGACCTGAGGTTGTTAAAACTGTTGCTGTTCGTCGAAAATACCGGCGCTCTGCTTTTTTATTATTAACCCCTTGCTTCAGGAGTAGCCCCGATGTCAGTACCCGGGAATCTGGTTAGCACACTCTCCATGCCTTTGCGCTGGGGAGATATGGACGCATACGGCCATGCCAACAATACGGTTTATTTCCGCTTTTTCGAGGAAGCCCGCATCACCTGGCTGGCGTCCCTGGAGCTGGGCGCGGAAAATGACCCCGACGGTCCGGTCATTATAAAGACCAGCGCCACCTTTCTGAAGGAACTGGCCCATCCGGCAACGGTTGAGGTCAGAACATACGCCGACAAAGCCGGCAATACCAGCCTCGACACCTATCATACGCTGACCGATACCGAGACCGGCACACTCTACGCGGAAGGCTATGCGAAAATTGTCTGGTTTGACCGCACCAAACGCACGTCGATGGCACTGCCTGACAAACTCAGGGCGTTGGCGGCCAGTTAAGACCGCCTATCGCCACCCCATACCCTATCGGCGGCGAACCACAACGCTGCCGATGGAATAGCCTGCACCAAACGAACAGATCACGCCCAGTTCACCAGCGCCAAAGTCGTCCTTGTGTTTGTGGAACGCAATGATCGAGCCCGCGGAGCTGGTGTTGGCGTACTCATCCAGAATGACCGGCGCCTCTTTCGTGTCTGCGTCGCGCCCCAGCACCTTGCGGGCAATCAATTGGTTCATGTTCAGGTTGGCCTGGTGCAGCCACAGCCGCTTGAGATCATCCGGCGACAACGACAGGCTGGACAGCTGTTTGAGGATCGTCTCCGCCACCAACGGCGACACTTCCTTGAACACCTTGCGCCCCTGTTGCACGAACAGCTTGTCCGGCTTGTTAATGCCCTCTTTATCGCCCCGATTCAGGAAACCAAAGTTGTTGCGAATGTTATTGGAGTACTTGGTCACCAGGCTGGTTCCGAGAACCTCAAAGCCCTGCCCTTCCGCAACGTCGGCGTCTCTTTCCACCAGGATGGCGGTGCAGGCATCGCCAAAAATGAAGTGGCTGTCCCGGTCACGGAAATTCAGGTGGCCGGAGCAGATTTCCGGGCTGACCACCAGCACCGCCCTGGCCGTGCCATTCTCTACGGCGTTCGCCGCCGCCTGCAGCCCAAAGGTCGCGGAACTGCACGCCACGTTCATGTCGTAGGCAAAACCCACGATGCCCAACGCGTCCTGAACCTCAACGGAAATAGCCGGGTACGGGCGCTGCATGTTGGAGCAGGCGACAATAACCGCATCGACATCGGCCGCGGTCTTGCCGGCCTGTTTGAGAGCCTCTTCGCAGGCTGAGAGCGCCATCTCGCATTGCACCGAGGCTTCTTCGTTGGGTCGGTCCGGTATGTTCGGGCACATCCGTTCAGGGTCGAGTATGCCCTGCTTGTCAATCACGTGGCGACGCTTGATGCCAGACGCTTTTTCAATAAAAGCGGACGAAGACGGCTGCAGGGGCTCAAGATCGCCACTGGCAATATCGTCAGCGTGACGTGCGTTGTGAAGTTCGACGAAGGCATTGAATGCCTCCACCAGCTCTTCGTTGGTAATGGTTGCTGGCGGTGTGTACAACCCGGTCCCGCTGATAACGGCTCTAATCACGCTAACCCCACGTCATAGTTGTAAAAACAAACAATCTAACTGCACCAATATTGCCCAAATACTAACACAGTCTAAACGTTTTGCCCGCAAACATGACCGGCTTACACGCGCGTCTGCTCCCACTGCCTGTCCAGGCGCTTGACCGATACCGGCACGGCCGTGCCCAGCTGTTGTGCAAAGAAAGAGACCCGAAATTCCTCAAGCATCCAGCGATAGAGCAATAGCTCCGGGTCCCTTACCCCCTGGCGTTGCTGCTCATCGCGTTTGCTGGCGTAGCGGGACCAGAGCGGCTCCATGGTGTGCAGGAACTCCCGCTCCCGCCCGAGCTCCCTGGGCATTTTCTCAAAGCGGATGCTGGCTGCCTCGAAATAGCGTCCAAAATGGGCAAGCCATTCCGGCGGCGTGGCAACAATAAAACCCGGATACACAAGATTTTGCAGCTGAAACTTCAAGTCCGCCATACTGTTCGCGAGCGCCAGGTTGATTTTGCCCTTGAGCTGTTTCATCACGCCATGATAGCCCGTCATGGCCTGGTGCAGCCGCTCGTCAGCCAGCTCAAGTGCCGGCACGAACTCTGCCCTTCCGGCGTTAAACGCGTTCTCGAACGCATATTCGTCCCGGGGCACGTCGTCGGGCACAAAATGCTGCATCGCCGTGGCCAGCAACAGGTCGTCCAGCAGCACCCGGGCCTTACCGACCGGCGCGAACATCAGCGCCGATGACTTGAAGTGCGGTAGCCGCCGCTCCATGTCCTCCAGCGTATTACCCAGCCGAATCAGGATCAGCCGCGCCACCGCCTTGCGAGTTGCGTCCTCCGCCGTAAGCCGGTCCAGGAACCGTGTCTGGCGAACGGAATCCCCCGTGTCTTCCAATGCCGGGTATACGGTGACTTCCATACCGCCTTTTTCTGTCCTGACGGATTCGGGCAGCGATCCGAAATCCCAGCCCGTTGACTTGCTTACTGGTTCGGCCGATGACTCCCTTCGGGTTGCCGATGACAGGGCCGCCTCTGCCCGCCCTTCCAGTTCGCTTTGCAGCTTTTCGGTTTCCCGCCCCTCGGCGATGGGCTTGCCCGCATCATCAACAACCCGAAGATTCATTCTCAGGTGCTTCGGCAGATCCTCCTGTGGCCAGGCATCGGCGTCAATCCTGACACCGGTCATTCGCCGGAGCTGTTCGCCCAACTGCAGCGCCAATGGCTCGTTTGAAGCCTGAAGATTTTCCAGGGCCGCATCCACGAAATCCGGTACCGGTACAAAGTTGCGCCTCAACGCCTTCGGAAGGCCTTTGACCAGTGCAATGCACTTCTCCCTCAAGAGCCCCGGCACAAGCCATTCAAGCCGCCGTGCCGGAAGCTGTTTCAGGGCCATCACCGGTGCCTGGAGCGTAACGCCGTCGCGCTCGCTGGTGGGTTCGAACTCATAACTCAGGGGATATCTCACCCCTTCCCACTCCAGATAATCCGGATACAGTGAGCCCGCCTGCTCATCCACCGGGCGCTGGAGGATATCGGCCTCCGTCAATTCCATGTCACGGAGCTGGTCGGCACTCAGCTGCTTCCACCAGCTTTCGAAATGACGGCCGCTGACGATGTCCGCTGGCAGGCGCTGGTCATAGAACGCCACCAGCACTTCGTCCTCAACCAACAGGTCCCGCCGCCGCGTTTTGCGCTCCAGGTTTTCAACGGTGTCCAACAGCTCGCGGTTACGGGCAATAAAGGGCGCCTTCGACTGGTAGTCGCCTTCCACCAGGGCACGGCGGATGAACAGGTTGCGACACTCCTCCGGGTCCACCTTACTGTAGGGAATACGGCGTTTGGCAATAATGTCCAGGCCGTAGAGACTGACCTTTTCATAACCCATGACCTGGGCACGTTTCTGTTCCCAGTGGGGTTCGAAGAAGTGATGCTTCACCACATGCCCGGCCAGGGGCTCGATCCACTCCGGCTCAATCTTCGCCACCACCCGCGCAAACACGCGGCTGGTTTCGACAATTTCCGCCGCCACAATCCACTTCGGGCCGGTTTTAGACACTTTTGAGCCCGGAAAGATCATGACCTTGCGGTTGCGGGTGGCCAGATACTCCTTCTTTTCGAGCTTCACCGCCACCTGGCCCAGCAAACCCGCGAGAATGGCTTTGTGCAAAGACTCGTAACTGGCCGCATCTCTGTTCAGTTTCAGTTTCTGCTCACGGCAAATCAGCGTCAGTTGCCGGTGAATGTCGCGCCATTCCCGCATCCGCATCCACGACAGAAAGCTCTTCTGGCAGACCTTTTTCAGCTGATTCTGGGACAGTTCCTGGCGCTGTTCCTCGTAGAAATTCCAGATATTCAACAAGGTCAGGAAATCCGATTCCTTGTCATTGAACGGCGCGTGGGCCTGATCGGCAGCCTGCTGTTTGTCCTGGGGACGCTCCCTCGGGTCCTGAACGCTCAGGCCGGCAATGATCACGAGCGTTTCCGCCAGACTGCCCTGTTCCGAGGAGGTCACCAGCATGCGCGCCAGCCTTGGGTCCAGCGGCAGGCGTGCCATGGTGCGGCCAAGGTTTGTCACACGGCGCTTGTCATCAACGGCTCCAAGCTCTTCGAGCAATTTGTAGCCATCGTTGATCAGGCGACGGTCCGGTGGCTCCAGGAACGGGAAATGGCGGATATCCCCGAGCCCCGAGGTGGTCATCTGCAGAATAACCGAGGCCAGGTTGGTGCGCAGGATCTCCGGGTCGGTGTACTCGGGCCGGTTGATGAAATCGGTTTCGTCGTAAAGCCGGAAACAAATCCCCGGAGCGACCCGGCCACAGCGCCCGGCACGCTGGTTGGCGCTGGCCTGGGACACCGGCTCAATGGGCAGGCGCTGGATTTTGGAACGCACGCTGTAACGGCTGATACGGGCCACGCCGGTGTCGATGACATAGCGTATGCCGGGCACGGTCAGGGAGGTCTCCGCGACGTTGGTGGAGAGCACGATCCGACGCCCCCGGTGGCCCTGGAATATCCGGTTCTGTTCCTGGTTACTGAGCCGAGAATATAATGGTAGAACTTCGGTATGGCGCAGCTCGGCGTGTCGCAGTACCTTGCTGAGGCTGCGAATTTCCCGCTCGCCGGGCAGGAATACGAGTACGTCGCCCGGTGGCTGCTTTTCTGCACGTTCGTGCTGTTCGATTTCCTCCATCGCACGCAGCACGCCATCCGTCCAACCCTGGTCCCGATCGTCCTCATCGCCGGTGAGAGGACGGTAACGCACATCTACCGGATAGGTTCGCCCGCTGACTTCGATGACCGGCGCGCCACTAAAGAACTCGCTAAAGCGTTCCACTTCGATGGTGGCGGAGGTGATGATGACCTTCAGATCAGGCCGTTTCGGCAACAGTTGCCGCAGGTAGCCCATCAGAAAGTCGATATTAAGGCTGCGTTCGTGGGCCTCATCAATAATCAGGGTATCGTAACGATCCAGGAACCGGTCGTGCTGGACCTCCGACAGCAGGATGCCATCGGTCATGACTTTGACCCGCGACTGGTCGGACGTGGTGTCGGTAAAACGTACCTGATACCCCACCTGCCCGCCAGTCTGCTCTCCAAGCTCTTCAGCAATACGACCGGCTACGGTACGGGCGGCAATCCGGCGGGGTTGGGTGTGGCCGATCAGCCCGCGAATACCCCGACCGCTGTTCATGCAGATCTTGGGGATCTGGGTGGTCTTACCGGAACCGGTTTCGCCGGCAATAATCACCACCTGGTTCTGTTCAATGGCCTCACGGATATCATCGACCCGTTCAGACACTGGCAGCGATGACGGAAAGGTGGCCGGCTTATGCAATGCCTGGCGTTCCGTGACACGCGCCTGACCCCGATCGAGCCATTGCGCCATCTTCTCCAGGTCCTTTTGCCCCGGACGCCCTTTTTTCCGGGCGACCAACTTGTGAATACGGGCGGCTTCCAACTGGTTGCAGGCATCCAACTGCTCCATGATGGCTTTTACGGCGGCCTTGCTGTCTGGCGTATTCGTGGACTGTTCCGGGGGGGCTTGCGTCATCGGTCCGTTTTACCGTTGTTGGATCTTGGATACCCGGTTCGCTTCGGGCGTGGCGACAGTCTAACGATATCCCGCGCCTCATTAATCGAGTAGGAGGGGGAGTTACCTCCCCCGTCCTCTCACACCACCGGGCATACGGTTCCGTACCACGGCGGTTCATGGTCGGCTCTGAAGCCGAGTCATCGT
>NZ_LSMM01000007.1:0-12924 GCF_001566815.1 Marinobacter sp. Hex_13 | reverse complement strand
ACTGCTCAGGGACCTCACCCAGCACCTGTTTGACGTTATCCGTGCTGGCGACACCCTTTACACGCTTGAAGACGGCGAGTTTTTCCTGATCCTGCCCTTCACACCGGAAGAAGGCGTACGCGTCATCGCCGAACGAATTCGGCGGACCATCGCGGAACAGAACTGGCCTCTGGCCGGAAAAGTGACTGTCAGCCTTGGCTGCACCACTCGCGCCAGTACCGACATCCGCACGGCGGACCTGCGAAAACGGGTTAGGCATGCATTGGAGGAAGCCCGTAAACGTGGTGCCGATTCGGTCTGGTACAGCCAGGGAGATGTTCGCCCATCATGATACCGGAGTGGCTACAGTCACTGACCGACTGGCTGGCAACCAACCCGGGCTGGCTGTCAGCGGCGCTGTTCCTCACAGCATTCCTCGAGTCCCTAGCCTTTGCGGGCATCCTGATCCCCGGGGTTGCCATCCTGTTCGCCGTGGCGGTGCTGGCTGGCCAGGTGGCCATACCGGTGGCCGAAGTCCTGCTGTGGGCCGGCGCCGGAGCCGTTGCTGGCGACGGCATCAGCTTCGCCCTCGGCAGACTGTTTCAGGGACGCCTGGACAGGCTTTGGCCACTGAATCGTTTCCCGGGATTTATCGGCAAAGGCGAGGCTTTCTTCCATCGTCACGGCGGTAAAAGCGTCGTTATCGGACGCTTTGTGGGCCCGATTCGACCAATCATTCCGCTCATCGCCGGCGCATTTCTGATGCCGTGGCGACGGTTCCTGGCCTTCAACCTGTCATCGGCAGTGGCCTGGGCACCAGTCTATGTATTGCCGGGGTATCTGGTTGGTAGCGCCCTGGCCAGCGAATTCGAACCACCCGCTCACTTTTACCCTGTGATCGCAATCAGTGCCGCAATACTGCTGGTGATTTACCTGTTGCTTTTCCGCTTCCAGTTAGGTCTTGGGCATGGCAGCCAGCTCTACCTGTGGTTGTCGCGCCTCACGGCCCGCTACGATTCGACCCACCGCTTCTGGCGCCTGTATACCAGCCAGCGACCCGCGCAGGCCGGCGAGTTCCCGCTACCCTCATTGTCGTTGGCACTGGGAGCCGGGGCTCTGTTTATGATTTGGGGCCAACTGGCCATCGCCACCCAACTGCTGGCGCCGTTTGATGAGCTGACCCTTCAGTGGTTTTCTCAGTTGCGGACCCCGCTTCTGGACCCGGTAATGATCCTGCTGACGCTTCTCGGGGACCCACCGGTACTGCTGGCAGCAGCGGCGTTGAGCGCTCTGGCCCTTTACTTTCGTGGTTACTACGCCGCCGCCATCCATGTGGCGGGAGCAGCACTGCTCACGACTGTGTTGGTCTGGGGCTTCAAATACCTGACCGCCATACCTCGGCCGGACGTTGTCTTCGGACCTCCGGATTCGGGCGCTTTCCCCAGCGGCCACGCCACCGGCGTCACCGTTCTTTCTACCCTGGCAGCAAGCTTTATCGCCAGGGAAAGTCGGAATATCAGACGCTGGCGCTACTACCTGCTTTTCAGTATTCCCATTATCCTTGGGGCGCTAAGCAGACTTTATCTGGGCGTTCACTGGTTTACCGATGTGGTGGCGGGGGTGTTTCTCGGGCTCTCGATCTGCGGGTTCGTAAGGGCCAGCTATAGCCGCTACGACAACGTCCCACTGGCAAGGGATGGAACGCTATTGATTGCGGGGTGGGGATGGCTCGCCTTCGTGGCCTGGTATGTAACGACACAATGGTCAAACGCGGTTGTGCTCTACAGTGTCACCGCTCCGTAGCAACCATTATTCAGCTTTCTTCCAGTGCTTCCAGCAACCCCAGCAGACGCTCCAGGCGCTCCAGGGGCGCCTGGAGCTCCACCAGCCGCTGCTTTTCCTGCTTGTCCAGCGGCAGTAATTCGGTCAACCGCCACCCCACATCCCTGGCGTCGTCGTAGTCTACGTCCATATCCAGTTCCCGGACGACCGGATGGCGAAACAACGCTTTCAACACCGAGGGGAGTTCCGCGAAACGCTCAGGAACAGGCGTTTGCTCCTCCGCCAGCAGGCATTCCACATCCCCGATATTCAGTCCGTCCGGCTGCTGCCAGGAACGTACCACCGTTACCTTATCCTTGCCTTCAACGGTAATACCCAGCAAACCGTTATCCATCTGCTGGAAATCAATAATGCGAACATAGGTGCCGATATCGTAGAAAGCCACCGACTTGCCCGTTTCCAGACCTTCCCGAAGCAGCACGACTACAAATCCCCGATCCTCCTTGAGGCAACGGGTGAGCATATCGATGTATCTGGGCTCGAACAGCTGCAGGGGAATCCGTCCACCGGGCAGCACTACAGAGTTCAGCGGGAAAAGGGGTACATTCATTGTTGGTATTGTCACCAGTAAACTAGCTCCGGAGGAATGACGACCCTGTCATATCCTCAATGAATTGAAAGCAGGCGATGGACTTCGTCCACCCTTGCACGGGCTTCCGTCAGTAGCTGCAGGCTTCGGGACGCGTTCAGCTCAAGCTCACCAAGACGGCGATAGGCAGGCACCTCGTCAAACGGTGGCAGAGACCCGTTCTGACTGGACCCAATCATCGCATGCAACTGGGCGACAATCACGATGTCCACCAGCTGGGGTGAGGATTCCCGGCACTCATACCCCCAGTCCTCCGCATGCCTTGTCGCCTCCAGAAAGCCATTAGGGAACGACCAGCTTTCCAGGATTGCGGTTCCCACATCGGCCCTGAGCTCGCCAATGGCATGCTCAAGATTGGCCTGATCGGCAAACAGATTGACGTGATGCTCCGCCTGCACCAGCACCGGCACGACTCCGATATCGTGCAACAGCCCTGCGAGCAACGCCTCTTCCGGGTTGATGGAGGTAGCACTATCCGCAAGCACCCAACACAGGGCGGCCATCTCACGGGAATGGCGCCAGAGTTTGTCCATTTCCTTTTGCAGCGATGCCTGTTTGGTTTTGAACACCTCGCGCATCGAAAACACCGTAACCAATTGGCGCGTGGTACGCATGCCCAACCGGATAACCGCCTCGCGAACGTTGCGAACATCACTGAATCCACGGTACAGGGGACTGTTGCAGGCTCGAACCAGTTTCGCAGCCATCGACGGGTCCGCCGAGATGGCACTGGCAACCTGATCCGCCGTGGAATCTTCCCGGTCTACGGTTCTGCGCACTTTCCAGGCCACATCCGGCACGCTTGGCAGGGTCAGTTGATTGGAGCGCAGCTCGGCATAAAACTCCATCAGCAGATGGTGCTCTTCGCTACCCTCGTCGCCAGCCCCGTCACCGGAATCCATTTCCACCTGGGGCACGGGTGCGGCCCGCAATAGCTGGTTGAGGATGTCCTGCTGAATAACCAGGAACTCGCTCGCCTTGATGGCGGTCACGTTGTACATCCGGGGTTGCAGCCGGGCAATGGGGTTAATGGCCTTGTCGGTATCGGCCTCGATGGTGGACTTGCGGCCGTCAATCGACTCCAGCTCTACACTGCCGTGGATCAGGAATATGTCCAGGCCATCCCGCACGCCGCGCTCTACCACTCGCTGGCCCGGGCCGTGGGTTCTTCTTTCCGCCCGACTTGCGAGCAAAACCAACTGGTCATCCGTCAACCGGTTCAAGGGTTGAAACTGCTTGAGACGACGCAGAGGCAGGCTTTCCTGGCCAGCCATAGGACTACTCCTCGATCAGTTATTCGTTCGTTCTGTTACACATTGTAAGCGCGGAATCCCAAAACAACCATGCGATCAAGGGGTAATCTGGTATCCTCTTGCGTTCCATTTTCCGACCCAGTTAAAGAAGAGAGACCAGACAACCATGCCCCAGTATCGTTCGCGGACATCTACCGCAGGCCGCAATATGGCTGGCGCACGTGCTCTTTGGCGCGCCACCGGCATGAAGAATGAAGACTTTGGCAAACCCATCATCGCCGTTGCCAATTCCTTTACTCAGTTCGTTCCCGGCCATGTACACCTCAAGGATCTGGGGCAGTTGGTCTGCCGGGAAATCGAGCAAGCCGGCGGCGTTGCCAAGGAATTCAACACCATTGCCGTGGACGACGGCATTGCGATGGGGCATGACGGGATGCTGTACTCCCTACCTTCCCGCGAGATCATCGCTGACTCCGTGGAATACATGGTCAACGCCCACTGCGCTGATGCCCTGGTCTGCATCTCTAACTGCGACAAGATCACCCCGGGCATGCTGATGGCCGCCATGCGCCTGAACATTCCCGCCATTTTCGTCTCCGGTGGCCCCATGGAAGCTGGCAAGACCAAACTCTCGGAGCACAAACTCGACCTGGTGGATGCCATGGTCATCGCTGCCGACCCGAATGCGGATGACGAAACCGTCGCAGAGTACGAACGCAGCGCCTGCCCCACCTGCGGCTCCTGTTCCGGCATGTTTACAGCCAACTCCATGAACTGCCTCACCGAAGCCATTGGCCTGGCTTTGCCCGGGAACGGCTCAATGCTCGCTACCCACTCGGACCGCGAAGCCCTGTTCCTGAAAGCCGGAAGACAGATTGTGGAGAATGCCCGCCGCTATTACGAGGATGACGACGCCAGCGTGCTGCCTCTGAGCATTGCCTCCATGGAAGCGTTCGAGAACGCCATGGTGATGGACATCGCCATGGGCGGCTCCACCAACACCATCCTGCATTTGCTGGCTGCGGCCCAGGAGGGCGGCGTGCCGTTCACCCTCAACGAAATTGACCTGTTGTCCCGCCGGGTACCCCAACTTTGCAAGGTGGCGCCGAATTCCCCCAAGTATCATATGGAGGACGTTCATCGCGCTGGCGGCATCATGGGCATCCTTGGCGAACTGGAACGGGGCGGACTGATCAACACCGACCTGCCAACCGTACACAGCAGAACCATGCGCGAGGCCCTGAAAACCTGGGACATCATGCAGGAGCCCACCCCTGAAGTGGTCGAATTCTACAAGGCCGGTCCTGCCGGCATTCCCACTCAGACCGCCTTCAGCCAAAGCACCCGCTGGCCCTCCCTTGATGGCGACCGCGAGGCAGGCTGTATTCGTTCCGTTGAAAATGCCTACTCATCTGAAGGCGGCCTGGCGGTTCTCTTCGGCAATATTGCCCTGGACGGCTGCGTGGTCAAGACGGCCGGCGTGGACGAAAGCATCTACGTCTTTGAAGGCAAGGCACGAGTATTCGAAAGCCAGGATACCGCGGTCGAAGGCATCCTCAACGACGAGGTCCAGCCTGGAGAGGTGGTCATTATTCGCTACGAAGGCCCTCAGGGCGGCCCCGGTATGCAGGAAATGCTCTATCCCACCAGTTACCTGAAGTCCAAGGGGCTGGGTAAAGAGTGTGCCCTGCTGACTGACGGCCGCTTCTCCGGTGGCACCTCAGGCCTTTCCATTGGCCATGCCTCCCCTGAAGCGGCTGCAGGTGGCGCCATTGGGTTGATCGAGAACGGTGACCTGATCCGTATCGACATTCCCAACCGGTCCATCAACGTGGAGATAGACCAGAACGAACTCGATCGGCGACGTGAGGAGCGGGATGAGAAAGGCTGGAAGCCCGAATTGTCGCGGCCGCGCAAAGTCTCGGCAGCGCTGAAGGCTTATGCGTTGCTGGCAACCAGCGCCGACAAGGGCGCGGTCAGAAACCTGGAAAAATTAGGCTAAACGCACGCGGGCCCGGGGTAGCGACTACCCCGGGCCCGAATTCAGGCAGGAAAAACGGTTATCAGGGCCTAGAAGAAGGACCAGCCACCGTCGTCATCTTCTTCTATATCATCCTCTTGCGCCTGCTCCGCCGACTTTTCTCTTTCCGGCTCGGCGGCCGCGCTGGAAGTGCCTGAATCCTGTGACGCTCCGGCGTTGCCGGACGACCCAGCCGCCGCGACCTGAACGTGAACCATACCCAGCGCTTTCTTGGTGGCGTCATCAAGTACACCAGAGGCGTTCAAACCCTGATCCTTTTGAAACGCGGTCAACGCCGAGCGAGTGGTGTCGTCCATTTGCGGACTGACATTGTTGATGTCATAACCCGCCGCATAAAGGGCATTCTTAAGCGCCACGGTATCGTTTGCTGACACAACGGGCGCCAACGCCAGAGCCATTGCCCCCACGAAGACAGCAGCCAATATACGGACGTGAGTGAATATCTGCCTAGCCATGATCTACTCCAGTTACCTGTCGTTTTTTATTGTGTTGCCAGTCCCTACAGGATGGACATTACGACGAAAGACTAACATATTCTAAGCACCGTCGGACCGGTCCGATTGTTGTGATTCTGTAGCGGGGACAGACACATTCACTGACGGGGCCTCATTCGATTCCCCAAACTCGCGTATGAAAATACCCCAGAACGCCATGAACAGAGCCGCGACCAATGGCCCCATCACAAATCCATTGATGCCGAACATCACTATCCCACCCAGGGTAGAGAGCAAAACGATGTAGTCTGGCAGTTTGGTATCCCGGCCAACGAAAACAGGCCGGAGCAGATTGTCCGCGAGCCCGATCACGACCACCCCGAACGCCGTTAGCACAATTGCCGACACCATCTCCCCTGTCGCGGCCAGGTAGAGAGCCGCAGGAACCCAGACCAACGCCGCGCCAACGGCGGGAAGCAGGGACACAATCGCCATCACCACCCCCCAGAGCAGCGCACCCTGAATACCCAGAAGCCAGAAAATACCGCCCCCAAGCGCGCCCTGGATAACGGCGATCAACAAGTTGCCCTTGACCGTGGCCCGCGTGACCTCTGCAAACTTGGCAAACAACAGACGCTCACGTTCGTCCCCCAGCGGCAGCGCACGAATCAACAGATCCACCAGTTTGCTGCCATCACGGAGAAGGAAAAACGCCAGGTAGATCATCAGCGCCAGCCCCAGAAAGAACTGAAACGTATTCTGCCCAAAACCGAGCGCCTGTTTCGCCAGAAACTGACTGCCCCCCACGAAGCCGCTGACCACGCGATCCCTCACCTCTGCGAAGTCCAAACCAAACTGGGCGAAAAACGACTCAATGGCCGGAAACGACTGGATAACCCTGTCGATGTAGTCGCCGGGGCGTAGTTGCCCTTCCTGGATTCGCTGATAGAGGGACAACCCCTCTGCCACCAGCGACGTCACCAACGCCAGCACCGGTATGACCACGATCACCATGCAGATCAGTAGCGTTAGCAGGGCAATGGTATTGGGACGGTCGCCCAACCGCCGGGCCAGGTACTCTCGAACCGGATGAAAGATCAGCGCAATGGCCACGGCCCAGAAAATAGGGCCAAAAAAAGGCTTCATCAGCAGAATGAACGCCAGGGAAACCCCAACCAGCATGGCCAGAAAGGTCCGTGTCTCGAGTTTTCCGTACATAGTGAAATTCCCTGAACCTGGGTGTCGTCGTCTCACAGTAGGTGGGCTGCGGATCTGAATGGGCCTAGACTACCACGCCATCGTGGCCAGTCTAGCGACTTTCAGGTTATAGTGGACGGTTATTGGTCATTCGTTAAACAGGTCGCGACATTGGATAACGAAGAGTTTGATATTGAAACGGCGCTGGATGCGGTCGCTGCTCTCAATCGTGTGCTGGCAGCCAGAACGCACCGCCGCAAAGTGATGGGCCAGGAAGTACTGATACCGGGCCAGTTGGGCGAAGCCCTGCAGTTGCCGCAGATCCTGCGGCGTTTGCAGAGTAAACAGGCACGCCAACGGGAGCAGGGACTGGAAGACTTTCAGGAGCTGTGGCCAACGCTGTCGCCTGCCACACGGGAAAAGGTCCTCGACAGAATCGGCTGGTACGACCCGAAATCCCTGGACTGGGAGGACAAACGCTCGAACCGTCGCCCGGTTGCCGACCCGGATCATTGAAACCGTCCTGATAATGAAGTCGTCCTGACAAATGAGCCCTTTCGGGCATTCTTTCGTAGTTCTTGCCCTATTTCTCGTTGAACTGACTTTGAATTGTCACAGTTCGCCCTTACGTTGGAGCTAATGGAGGTTTATTTATGCAACAAACAGAACATTACAACGCCATCGCTTCAGAGAGCAGTGCCGTACCCACTTTACTGTGCGGGCATTGTCGCTCCACCCTGTCCCGGAGCCGAATTTTCCGCAACGAAGAAATGCGGCCCCATAACGACCACTGTCAGACACTTGCCTTATGCTCGGCAGACGACTGTGGTGCTCTGAATTGCTGCGACGCAGCATTGGCGCGGCTTGACGACCCAGACGAACTCTTCAGCAAAGCATCCTGATTCAAACAGTCAACGCACTGTTACGTAAACCAAACACACAAAATTCCCATCTGATTTATCCTGATTCCTGAAGGCTGCAGTAACACCAGCCACGCAACCACTCAGTCAGGACAGTCGATGGCATGCGTATTCTGAGAACCGATGAAGCCCGCTTCGCAGGTCTTCCGGATTACCCTTTTTCCCCTCATTATCTGGACGTAGAGCCAGGCCTGAGAATGCACTATGTAGACGAAGGCCCGAGGGACGCATCGCCCGTGCTGATGCTGCACGGCGAGCCATCGTGGTCGTACCTTTATCGTCACATGATCCCACTGGTGGCAGAAGCGGGGCATCGGGTACTGGCTCCCGACCTGATCGGGTTCGGTAAATCCGATAAGCCAGCCAATGTAAGCGACTACAGTTACGAACGCCACATGGCGTGGCTGTCCGAGTGGCTTAAGGCTCAGGGCCTGAAGAACATCACTCTGGTCTGCCAGAACTGGGGGTCACTCCTGGGCCTGCGACTGGCGGCCGAACACCCTCAACTCTTCCGCCGGATCATTGTCGGCAACGGCATGCTGCCGACGGGGGACACCCCAGTGCCTGCCGTATTCACGCTGTGGAAAACCTTTGCCACCCACAGCCCGTGGTTTCCAGTCGGACGGATTGTTCAGCTTGGAACGGAAAGGGCCTTGAGCAAGGCCGAAATCGCAGCCTATGAAGCACCTTTCCCATCTGCAGAATTCAAGGCAGGTGCCCGTGCATTCCCGAAACTGGTCCCCGTTTCCGCCGAAGACCCCTCAAGCGATGCCAACAAGGCGGCCTGGCGCATTCTGGAAACCTGGAAAAAGCCGTTTATTACCTGCTTCAGTAGCGGCGACCCCATTACCCGGGGTGGAGACCGCTACATGCAACGCCGCATTCCCGGCGCCCATGGCCAGCCGCACATCACCTTACGCGGTGGCCACTTCCTGCAGGAAGACTCCCCGGACGACTTCGCCCGCATCATCATCGACGCCTGCAAGTCTGAAATGGCGGCCTGAAGCCGCCATGTCCTGATTGCTACCCGAACACCGTCACCGTCTGGCGGCTAGTCGCCATCAGCTCACCACGGCTTGTCCAGATACCGGCCTGAGTATGGCCGTACCCGGCACCGGCCTGATCAATGGTGGCGCGATACAGCAACCAGTCATCCGGCCCGATTTTTGGCCTCGGATGCATGATATCCAACGCCCAACTCAGGGAACTGGCTGGCGCCGGCGATTTCAGGTGTGGCAGCACGGCAGGCGGCCAGGCGTCAACGAGCGCCACAATATGAGCATCGGTAATGGCTTCTGGCGCCTCCCTGAACTGCATCCACCCGCCCATCTCGCGACCGCCGATACCGCTGAAAGGCATGCCTCCGAACGCCCAGCGCATTTCAATGTGCTGGGTAAACTCCGGGGTCACGCCCTTGATGTAGGGCAATGCCTGGCAATCCCCAACGGCCCTCGCCTCTGGAGCAACGAGTGGCTCAACCGCCACTGCCGACTCCCTATCGCCACCAAAGCTCGCCAGCGCCACCAGCTTCGGCTCTCCGCCCTGGACAATGCGCCCCATAACCTGGCTGACGGCCTTGCCTTCCCGCAGAATTTCAGCCTCGACTGTCGCTGGCTCATCCGGCGTTACCGGGCCCACAAAGGACACCTGCATTGAACGCATGGGGCGTCCCGGGGCTACCACCTGGGCCATCCGGTCAAATACCAGGGCGGCAATCAGGCCGCCAAAAGAAGCGCGCCCCTGAGCCCAGGTCGTCGGGATAGTAACGCTCCCACCGCTGGCGGTCTTTTCCATCAATTCGTCAAAATTCATCAGCCTGCCTCATTAGCATCCTATCCGAAACAACCGGGAGATTGCCGAAGTTCCCCCCGCAACGCAACCGTCATCGCCGGCAACTACCTACAGCACTAACAGCATTAGCCGTGTTAAAGACACAACAAACCAGTTATAATCCCCGCCATAACACGCATTGCATTGCAATGCCCTACCCTCCGAATTCTGAGTAAATTAATGTCTGAATTGTCTTTTGCCGACCTCGGCCTGGATCCCGCTGTCCTTGAAGCAGTTGCCGCCGTTGGCTATGAAAAGCCCTCTCCCATACAGGCCCAGACGATCCCTGCGCTGTTGGCTGGCAAACACTTACTGGGTGTTGCCCAAACGGGTACCGGTAAAACCGCCGCCTTTGCGCTGCCTTTGCTGAGCCGGATCGACGCGTCTGTTATGGAACCACAGATTCTGGTTCTGGCACCCACGCGGGAACTGGCCATCCAGGTGGCCGAGGCGTTTACCACCTATGCCAGCAAGTTCCGCAACTTTCATGTACTGCCTATCTATGGCGGCCAGGACTTTTTCCCTCAGATCAAGGGCCTGCGTCGCGGCGCCCAGGTGATTGTGGGCACCCCTGGCCGAATGCTGGATCACCTCCGCAAGGGCACACTGAAGCTGGACAGCCTCAAGGCGCTGGTACTGGACGAAGCCGACGAAATGCTGCGCATGGGTTTCATAGACGACGTGGAAGCGATCCTGGCAAAGACCCCGGACAACTGCCAACGCGCGTTGTTCTCGGCAACCATGCCGCCGCAGATCAAGAAGGTCGCCCAGACCTATTTGCGCGACGCCACGGAAGTGAAAATCGAGAGCGAGACCCGCACGGTTGAACGCATTTCGCAGTTTGTGCTGCCAGTGTATGCCGAACGCAAACTGGACGCATTGACCCGCATTCTGGAAGTGGAACCGCTCGACGCCGCCATTATTTTTGTGCGGACGAAAGCGGAAACCACGTTGCTGGCTGAAAAACTATCCGCACGCGGCCATGCCGTAGCGCCGCTGAACGGTGACCTGAACCAGCGCCAGCGTGAGCAGACAGTGGAAGACCTCAAGCGCGGCAAGAAAGACATCATCGTGGCAACCGATGTTGCGGCCCGCGGCCTTGATGTCCCCCGCATTACTCACGTAATCAACTACGACGTGCCTTACGACACCGAAGCCTACATTCACCGGGTTGGCCGCACCGGCCGTGCCGGTCGTGAAGGCAAGGCGATTCTGCTGGTCACGCCTCGTGAGCGTAGTTGGCTGCGCACGCTTGAGCGCGCCACCAATTCGCCGATGGAATCCTATGAACTGCCCTCGCCCAACGCTCTGAAGAAGATGCGCGAAGAGCAGTTTGAATCACAACTTCTGGGCTTTGCTGAAGATGGCAAGCTGGGCAAGGCGATGGCGTTGCTCGATGAAATTGCCGAACGCAACGACATGGACATTGCGATGGTTGCTGGTGCGCTGGCTTGCTATCTGGAGGCATCCCAGCCGGGCTCACTGCCCCTGGAACAGCCGGAAGCATTGCCGGTGGTTTCTGCCACCGCTCCGCCACGTCGTGACCGTAAAGGTGGCCGTCCGGGCGGTAAGCCAGGCGGGTTCAAGCCAGGATTCAAGAAGGGCCCCAAGGGCCGCGGTGGCCCAGGCCCGAAGGGCAAGCCTCCCGGCAAGGGTGGCAAGCCTTCTGGTAAACGCCCACCCCGTCAGGGCTGACCTGCTGACTTAGGCGCTCAAGGCTGACTTGGGCGCTGGTAGACGACGAAGCTGTAGTCGTAAGGGTTATTATCGGACGCGGAGAAATCCTCCCGTCCGAGCTCTTCCCACTCATCCCAGTTTACTTCCGGAAAGAAGGCGTCTCCCTCTACCTCGGCGTGCACCTGGGTGACGTAGATCCGATCCACCATCGGCAGCGCTTCGGCGTAGATCTGCCCACCGCCGATGATCATGACTTCATCTCCGCCTTCAATCTCGGCCTGTGCTTCGGCTTTGACCAATGCGTCTTCCAATGATTCTGCCGCAACCGTTCCGGCGGGTGCCTCCCATTCCGGATTCCGTGAAATCACCACGTTCATTCGCCCGGGCAAGGGTCTACCAATGGAATCCCAGGTTTTCCGGCCCATGATGATGGGTTTTCCCATGGTGGCTTGCTTGAAGTACCTGAGATCGCCCGGCAAGTACCACGGCAGCTTGTTGTTACGGCCGATGACCCGGTTGCGGGACATGGCTACTATTAGAGCTTTTCTCATTGTTTGTTTATCCTCTTGATTGGGAGCTCCGGATCCCGGGCCCTCGGGACTTGGGGGCTGCAATAGGGCGAGATAATCTGTCCAAAAAACGCCTCAAGGCATCCATGCGCGGCTTGGGCTCCGCCATCCATGGCTCCGCACATTTTTGGACAGATTATCCCGCCCTATTGCGATTCGGCCATACAGATGGTCGATCCACAATTACTTCAATGCAGAGCAGTAGCAAATCTCGAATCATCGCGAACACTCAACCTGACCAACCCTTTCAGATAATCGAACTCTGCTATTCGGTCGCAGGGCAGCGTGTGGGGACTTTCGAAAATGTGCGGAGCCATGGAAGGCGGAGCCCAAGCCGCACACGGACGTCTCGAGGCGTTTTTCGAAAGTCCCCACACGCTGTTCTGCAGGCACCAAAATAAAAGGGCCAGGCCCAGCTAGAGATCAAATAGCAATGGGTGCCTTAATCCCAGGATGCGGCTCATACCCGTCAAACTCGAAATCCTCCAGCTCGTACTCGAAGATCGATGAAGGCTTACGCTTGATCACCAGCTTTGGCAACGCCCGTGGCTCCCGCTTCAACTGCTCGAACACGATGTCGTCGGTCAGGTGGT
>NZ_LSMM01000006.1:0-13451 GCF_001566815.1 Marinobacter sp. Hex_13 | reverse complement strand
TTAAGGTCATCAAACGGATGGCCTATGGCTACCGGGACAACGACTACTTCTTCCTTAAGATAAAAGCAGCGTTTCCCGGTAAAGTGCGATGAACCAAAAAAAAGCCCTGCCGGGATTCCGGCAGGGCTTTTGTCGTTTAAGGGGGTAAGGAAGGGCCATGGGGATAGGGAGTGGAATTCCTTAGTGGCGTTCACTCAGCTTCTTGCGGGTTTCCAGGCGACCTTCCCGACGGATTTCGGCGTTGTTGAAGCGGCGTTTCTCGTCGTCGGTTTCCGGCTCTACCGCAGGCACGTCCACGGGATTGTCGTTCTCGTCCAGCGCCACGAAAGTGAAAAATGCGGAAAGGATATGTCGGGATTCTCCGGTGTAGCTGTTTTCCGCTTCCACCCGAGCTCCGATTTCCATGGATGACCCCCAGCTGCGGTTCAGGGCAAGGCTGAACAGCAGGGTATCGTTGCCCTTGGCGGGCGCGCGGAAGTGAATGGAGTCCACCGCTGCCGTGACGCAGACATGGCCGGAGTGTCGTTCCGCCACCACCAGGGCCAGACGGTCGCACTTGGCCATAATCATGCCCCCGAACACCGTCTGATGTGCGTTCATGTCATTGGGAAAAACCTTGTAGACATGTTTGTCGATGGCAGAGGCCGCAACCGGCCTGGTGGGTCTGGATGGCATCGTGTGTGCTCCCTGTGATGAACGTATCGCTACTATACCGATCAGGGCGTCTGTTTAAAGCGTTCGATGCGCTCGCCCGTTTCCGGGTGGCTCGACAGCATGTCGCGAAGGCTGTCCCACCGGCTAGTGCCTTCCTCGGCCTCTGAGGAACGGTCCTCGCCATGAGCAGCCATCAGGCGCTCCATGATGGTAACGAAGTGGGTCGGGTCCAGGTCGTGGTCCGTCATTGCTTTCAGGGCATAGGCGTCGGCCTCCCGTTCCATGTCACGGGAGTAGGACAGGCTCATCATGACCGCCGGAACCACTACGGTTGCGTCGGAAAACGCAGACAGGTCACCGGTCATCATCACGATCAGCCAGAAAGTCAGTGACGATTGCACCATGCCTTTCATGCCATGGTTATGGGCGACATGGCCGATTTCATGGGCGAGGATAGCGGTCAGTTCGTTATCATCTTCGGCGAGGTTCACCAGATCGTCCGTGAAGATCATCGTGCCGTCCGGCAATGCCATGGCGTTGGCGCCGATGGCGGGAGACGAGCGGAAAATCACTCTCAGGTCTTTGCCCGCCACTGGCGTCAGGAAAGGCTCGAAGTGGGCCTGCAACGCCTGTTGGCGTTCCTCTGAAAGCGAAGAAGGTTCAAGCCAAGTGCTGTCCAGCGTGGTGAGTGTGGAGTCGCCAACTTGCTCCGCTATACTGTTCGGGAGTGCATTGGCCACGGCCTGGGCCGCCCAGGGCACGCCCCAGACAAACGCAGCGCCGGTGGTCGCAATCGTGACGACGACCGCAACCAGAATCAGCCCCAGGTGATTCTCCAGCGCGTGCAGCAGCCGATTGCCACGCCCCCGCCGGGATTGCCGGCTAAGCTGATCCACCGCGGCGTTGTCTTCGGTTTCAAAGACCCCATCGTCAGGCAGGTGGAGGTAGCGGGGGGTGTTGCCAATCCGTGGTGATATGGTCACATCGTCGTGCGCGAGGCGCAGTCGGGTGTCTCCCGCATCAACGATGATCACGCCAGCGGCGGAGCGCAATACTGCGCCCCGCCGGCTGGAGTCATTACCTGAATAGAACTGGCCTTCGATCGTGACTTCAGATGGCGGCGAAGTCGACATCGAAGGCATCTCCCAGTTCCTGTCCCAACGCGCTGGTGCGGTTCTGCTCGGCCGCAACGAAGTGGTTCAGGTCACCGCTGACCATCATGGCCGTGCAGGAAGCCCGATACCTTGCCATGCGCACCTTGGCCCAGGGGGTGAAAAGGCCAAGGGTGAGGACTACGAAGAAACTGTTGGACAGGTAAATCCATACCATTTGCAGCGGTTGCAGGCGGGATTCAAAGCCGTGACGGTCGAGGTGGACGGCATTGAGGAAGAGGTTTGAAATGCCCGCCATGAAATAGCCGAACAGTGTCAGGTAGCCAGCACCGGCAATGATCGACCCGACGGTAAAGCCGACATAGCGCATGGCGAGGAACGCCGCAACACCGAAGGCAATGGCGATCAGCAGGCCTTTTCCGAAGAAACGGTAGTAGGATCCGGTATCGGCTTTGAGCGCGAACTCGGTGGTGCCGTATCGGCTGCCGTTAGCGATGAATTCGTGGGTTTTCTTCATCACCAGTGGGGTAAGCAGCAACAGGGTCAGCATGTTCAGCAATGGCCACACAAAAGCCACCATGAAAGCCTGGCCATAGCGGCCCTGAAAGTCGAAGCGGATGTTGCGGTAGGCACTGTTGACGGCATTGAACCGCAGCGAGCGCACCATGATCCAGGGTACGAGGGGGATAAATGCGATGGCAAAGACCACGGCAGCTTCAACATACATCTCGGAAAGCACCACGTAGACAACCAGGACAGCCAGGGCAATCAATCGACCTTTGAGGATAGTGATCGGGCTGGCCAGGTACTGGAAACTGGCTCCATCGAGTTTGGTGTTGCCGTAGAAGTATTGATTGTTACGCACTGTGGCCCAGGCCGAATAAATGCCAAGGGTGACAATGGTCAGCAGGATGTTGACGATCCAGATTCCAAAATACTCGCGGCCGTTGCCGGTGAACTCCAGCGGTGTCTCCTGTTGTGGACCGGTCGGGGTGGCCGTTGTTGCTGGCTCGGCGTCTGACGGTGCTGGCGGTTGGGCGCCGTCGGTTTCCGGTTTGGGGTTTACAGCAGCGGCCGGCTGTTTCGCAATGTGTACATCGGCACCGGCTTTTGTCAGTCGCTCATGGTAAACCAGGGCGTCCGCGTGACTGAGCCCGGACTTGAGTGTCTTTGTGGCGCCGCTGAAAAGGCTTGCAGTGCGTTCGTCGGAGATCCGGAACAGGGCTTGTACATTTTCCCTGACCTCTGCGTCGTTGAATCCTTCGAGAATCCGCCCGGCAAACGTTATCTGATAGAGTTCGTTGTGGAGTTCCTTGGTCATGACGTCCCTTGTACCTGTTGTTCCCTGATGGGGTGTTCATGTCACCCGTTGTAATCGAAAGGTGTTGCTGCGCTCCTGAAAGACCGCTTCGGGAAGAAAGTTACCAGAAATTCATGCGGCATGCGCGATATCAGGCACAAAAAATCCATGTTAAACCGACGATAAACCGTCGGACGTAAAATTGAGGGGTAGGCGTGACCACAGAGCAGGGAATTGTCTTCGCAGTGTTGGGGGCCACGCTGGCTCTGTTCATCTGGAACCGGCTGCGGTTTGATGTGGTGGCCATGCTGGCGTTGTTGGCGATTGCCATTGCCGGGCTGGTGCCCACGGACGAACTGTTTGCCGGCTTTGGTCACCCCGCCGTGGTGACCGTTGCCGCGGTGCTGGTGATCAGCCAGGGCCTGGTGAATGGCGGTGTGGTGGACAACATAGCCCGGTTCCTGGGGAAGGTAGGGCACCGCCCCACCATACAGGTGCTTACCCTGACGGCGGTCGTTGCGCTCTGTTCCGGTTTTATCAACAACGTGGGTGCGTTGGCGCTGTTGATGCCGGTAGCGGTGTGGATGTCCAGGGAGGCAGGGCGCTCGCCCTCATTGCTGCTAATGCCACTGGCGTTTGGTTCGCTGCTTGGAGGCACCATGACGCTGATTGGTACGCCTCCGAATATTATCATCGCCAGCTACCGGGAAGGCACCGAAGCGTTCGGCCTGTTCGACTTTGCGCCGGTGGGCGCTGCGATCACCTTTGCCGGCATCGCCTTCATTGCCCTGATGGGTTGGCGATTGACGCCCAGAAGGGGCGACGAAAGTGGAGATGACGACAAGCTTTTTAGCGTCGGCGACTATTTGACCGAACTGAAAATCCCTGAAGGCTCTCCCCATGCCGGCGCGACACTCCACAACCTGCTGGCGGAAAGCGGGGAAGACCGGGACGTGGTGGTGCTGGCGCTGATTCGCGACGACAAGCGCCAGCTTGCGCCATCAACCTACAAGGTGCTGCAAGAGAACGACCTGCTTTTGGTGGAATCGGACACCGAGAGCCTGCAGGCGTTTCTCGACAACACCGGCCTGGAACTTGGTAGCCAGGATGACGCCGACACGGAGTCCGAAGAGGACAGTGCGGCACGGAAAAGCCGTAAAAAGGAACTGAATGAAGGCGAGGTGCAGCTGACCGAAGCAGTGATTACCCCTGAGTCTTCCCTGGTGGGGCAGACAGCCAATCGACTCAACCTGCGTGAGCGCAACGGCCTCAATATTGTTGCCGTTGCCCGACAGGGGCATCGGCTGAAGCGCCGTCTGGGGGATATTCGCTTCAATGCTGGTGATATTCTGCTGGTTCAGGGCTTCGAAGACACACTAACCACTACGCTGTCCAACATCGGTTGCCTGCCCCTGGCCGAACGTGGGTTGCGCCTGGGTTCTTCCCGCAAGACCCTGCTGGCATCCGGCATCTTTATTATCAGTATCGTTGCCATTGTCAGCGGTTGGCTGTCAGCCCCGGTTGCACTGGTGTCCGGGGCTGTGGCCATGGTGCTGACCAAACTGATCGACGCCCCCGATGCCTACCGGGCCATCGACTGGTCTGTGATTGTGCTGTTGGCGGCGATGATCCCGGTTGGACAGGCGTTGGAAACCACGGGTGGTGCAGAGCTAATCGCCGGCCAGATGCTGGCAATTGGTGACGGACTGGCTCCGTCGGCCGTACTGGTCATGGTTCTGGTGGGAACCATGCTGTTATCGAACGTGGTCAACAACGCGGCGGCGGCCATTCTGGTGGCGCCTATTGCGCTGAGCCTGTCCGCCGAACTTGGAATGGCGTCCGATGCTGTGCTGATGGCGGTTGCAGTCGGCGCGTCCTGCGCCTTCCTGACGCCCATTGGTCATCAGTCGAATGCGCTGGTAATGGAGCCCGGGGGCTATCGGTTTGGCGACTACTGGCGTCTGGGCTTGCCGCTGTCGATCCTGGTCACTGTTGTTGCCGTACCGATGATTATGCTGGTTTGGGGGTGATGAACGGTGATGAACGGCGATAGGCGCAAACATCGTGAGCGTTCCCTGTGCCAGTCCCTCTGTTATGCTGAAGGTGAGAAACGGGGAATCAACGGAGCCGACATGACGCAGAGCGAACAGGCGCAGAAAACAGAACTTCTGGCTGAGTTGGAGGCCACCCGCCACCGAACCTTTGAACTGGTTAGCTCCCTTAGTGAGGAGCAGCTTGAAGTGCCCTACCACCCGGGTGTAAACCCTCCCCTTTGGGAAATGGGACACGCGAGCTTTTTCTACGAAGTGTTCGTTTTTAACCTTCTGGATGGGACCCCAAGCTACGATCCATCCATGGACGACCTCTGGGATTCGTTTCACATCGATCACGGAGACCGTTGGAGTCGAAAGCTCTTCCCCGGTCGTGAGAAAACCCTTCAGTATTTCAACATCATCTACGATCGCGTTGCGTCGCGCATCGCACAGCAACCACTGACCGACGAAACCCTGTACCTCTATCGTTACGCCATTTATCACCAGAACATGCACATTGAGTCGATGACGTGGTGTCGGCAGACGGTTGCTCTGCCCGCTCCTCCTGGTTTTGTTGGCGCCTTGCCAGAACGCGCGGAGCCTTTGTCCGGCGATGCACTCATCCCAGGTGGCCGCTACCAGATCGGAATGCCGGGCGAGTCTGCCTGCTACGCCACCACCGACTTTGCCTTTGATGGGGAAAAGCCGCGTTTCGAAACCACGGTGGAGCCGTTTGCCATCTCCCGCACCCTTGTGTCCAACCGGGAGTTTCTGGCGTTCGTTGAGGATGATGGCTACCGGCGACCGGAACTCTGGTCTTTCGGAGGGCGCAAGTGGTTGAGTACCGAAACTGATATTTCCCTGGTGCATGGTAGCGCCCAACCAATGTTGCGGGAGCCCAGGCATCCGCTTTACTGGCGCCGGCACGAGGGCGAATGGCAGGAGCGTGTGTTTGACCGCTGGCAGGCCCTGAATCTGGATGCGCCTGTCGTCCACGTCAGCTATTGGGAGGCCGAGGCCTATTGCCAGTGGGCGGGCCGGCGCTTGCCAACAGAAGTGGAGTGGGAGGCTGCGGCACTGGGTAACCGGAGTGGCGAGGAATTTCGCCGTTTTCCCTGGGGGAATGAACGGCCAACTCCCGACCACGCGGATCTCGACGCCACCCATATGGCGCAACAGCCGGTATGGGATTATCCGGCGGGTGAGAGCCGCTCCGGCTGTCGCCAGATGATCGGCAGCGTCTGGGAATGGACCAGCAGTCAGTTTCTTCCCTACGACGGGTTCAGGGTCGATATGTACCCCTTCATGTCGACTTTGCAGTTCGGTGATCATAAGGTGACCCGGGGCGGCGGATGTGCGACATCATCATGCCTGATCCGGGGCACCTACAGGCAAGCCTACCTGCCCCTGCGCAACGACGTGTACACCGGGTTTCGCACCTGTGCGCTGTCGGATTCGGCTTCTGGTACACGCTGAGGATCTTGATATGAATGTCTATGAAACCGACGAACTACTCGGGCAGTACCTGGGGTTCCATTTTGGTGAAAGCCATTTCGGAGTGGGAAATTATCCCGCCCGTTGTGCCGGTATCTGCCAGGAATTGATGGCGGGCCGGGATAAACGACGAGCGCTTGACCTGGGGTGCGCGGTGGGTCGAACCGCCTTTGAGCTTGGGCGGGTCTTTGATCATGTGGTGGGAGTGGACCTTTCCCGCCGGTTTATCGATGCGGCGACTACCCTGCAGAAGACCGGAGAGATCGATTACTTCCGCCGCGACGAAGGGGAGCTTGGCGAACGCGTAGCCGTGAGTCTGAATGCCCTGGGGCTCGACCGGGCGACGGAAAAAGTATCGTTTGCCACCGGCGACGCCAGCAATCTGGGGCCGGAACACGTGGATTATGACCTGGTCTTCGCGGGGAACCTGATTGACCGTCTTCAGGATCCGGGCGCGTTCCTTGAAAACATCCATAGACGCCTGGCTCTGGGTGGCACCCTGGTGATCAGCTCGCCCTATACCTTGATGGATGAATTCACCCCGATTGCCAACTGGATTGGCGGATACGAACGCAATGGCCAGCCCTATACGGTCTATCAGGGTATGAAAGAGATACTCTCACACCATTTTGAAGAGAGTCAGCCGCCCAGGGATGTGCCGTTTGTCATTCGGGAAACCCGCCGTAAATTTCAGCACACCATTGCGGAGCTCAGTGCCTGGCGTCGAACCCGGTGATCAGTCCTGGCGAGTAAAAAAGGCCGTCTGGGTAGGGTGCCCAACGTCGGGTACGTAGTCTCCAATGCCTCCAAATCGCACGTCATAGCTATTGCGCTCGGCCACACCACGGGCCCAGCGCTGGAACTTGGGTCTGTCCCACTCGAATTTGTGGTCTTCCTCGCGGAATTCCCCCGGCGCCAGGTCGAACAGGGGGTTGTACTCCCGATTTGGCGTGGTCATGAACAGATACCCTGGCCGGTATTCGCCGAACACCGCACGTTCCACCCTTGATAGTTGCTCCGGCTGGACATGTTCAATGGTTTCCACCATGGCGGCCGCGTCGAAGCCGGTCAGGGTCGGGTTGCTCTCGGCGTAGGAGCCGCGGACCAGTCGGATTCTCGGGGGTTCCTCGCGCAGGTACTCAGCAAGCACAGCACGGGCCTGCTGCAGAGAAACGCCGGAATCCTCCAGGCCGGTTATGCTCTCGAACTGTTCGTCGGCCAGCATGCGGTAGAGCAGGGAACCGGAGCCGCAACCCAGGTCGAGTACGCGCTTTGCCCCGGTCGACTTCAGGGTACGCAATACGAAATCCAGACGTTCCTCGTGGAGGGAGGTCATCTGGGTCATCATGCCATTGTCCGGAACCTTGAGTTCGTGCATCAGGCGTTTGCGTTCTCCATTGGTGGTGGTGCCTGACGGTTGCGATGCAACACCTGGCTTGCCAGGGCGACACCGGTTTCACTCATCGTCAGGTAGGCTTCGTCCGCACCGGCTTCACGAATTCGTTCTGCTTCGTCGGCGTACAGGGTATGCGCCACGATATAACCAGTGAACCCCTTTTTTCGAAGGTTTCTGGCGGCGATCAGTTTGCCTTCAATGTCGCCCATGGCAAGTATGACGGCTTCAACCGCCGGCATGTGCAGCCCCTGCCAGAAAGAGATGTCCTCCGCGTCACCAAAGACCACATTGCGTCCTTCCTTCTGGTGTTTTTCCACCTTTGCCGGATCGGAGTCAAGCGCCTTGATCAGTGGCTCCTCATGAGCAAGCTGGTCGTAGGCGGCTGAGCCGGTGCGCCCCATACCCATCACGAGTAATCTGGTGTTACCCAGGGAGATGGGTTGCTCGTCGGGGTGGCGCCGCTGGCTTTCGAAACGAGCCAAACGAGCACTGAAGCGCTCATAGACCGCGTGGGAAAGCCGGTTCACGGGGGCAGACACCACGAAGGACAGTGCTACGGTGATGGCCAGGGGGACCAGCCACTCCGGCAGGGCGACACTGGCCACAATAAGGCCAAACTCGCTGTAGTTGGTCAGTGACAGGGCGCTCAGGAAACTGCTGCGTGAGCGCAGGCGGAACGCCAGCAACAGGAAGAAAAACAGAACCCCTTTCAGGGGCACTACTAGTAGCGCTACGGCTGCAAATAGCAAAGCGTCACCATCCGGCAGGCCGCCGATACCAATCTGCAGGAAAAAGCCCACCAGGAACATTTCCTTGACGCTCCAAAGCGACTTGGCCAGTTCCTGGGCACGTGGGTGATTGGCCAGCATGGCACCCAGCACCAGGGCGCCAAGCTCCGAGCTCAGCCCCACCGCTTCAAAACCGAGCCCACCAAGGACCAGGGCCAGCAGGAGTCCAAGCAGGACCAGCAACTCATCGTGTCCACTGGCGTCCAGAAGTCTGAACAGCAGAGGTCTGAGCAGGGGCAGGCCGAAGACGACCAGTGCCCACTGGGAGGGCGTCTGGCCAGCGGCCAGGCTCATCACCACGAGGGCAATCAGATCCTGCATGATCAGGATTCCGATAGCGACGCGCCCATGGAAGGCTCTTAATTCACGCTTGGTCTCCAATACCTTGGCCACCAGCACCGTACTGGAAAAGGAGAGCGCAATGGCGAGCAAAAATGCGGTCTGCCACGTGAGCTCCATCAGCAGATAGAGGCCGGGGGTAAATACCGCACAGGTGATGCCAAAGTGCAGCAGACTGCCACCGATGACTTCAGGGCTGATGATGGAGCGTAGCTTCAGCTTCAGGCCGACGGTAAACAGCAGCAACAGGACGCCGAGGTGGGCAATGTGTTCAAGAACATTGGTGGCTTCAATGGCGAGGCCAGTGGCGGCAGAGAGGCCGCTCAGCACAAACCCCGCTGCCAGGTATCCCACCAGGGGCGGCAGGCCAATGGCTTTGACCGTCAGGCCGAGGACAAAGGCAAAGGATATCCATAGTGCTTCGGGCATGGGTCACGTCACGGTTAAGAAATACGGCTCTGGCAAGGCTACCGTGTTTCTGTCGGGCCGTGTAGTCAAAACTGACTTGTCGTGCCAGTTACGACTCGTTGGCGATCAGTTTCACTGGCCGGTGGCGGTTGCCACGAACTCGCGGAACAAGCGTGCGGATTCTTCCGGCACCTCGACCATGGGAGCGTGGCCGACGCCTTCCAGAAGCACTTTACGGGCATCGGGGATTCGCTCGACGAACACATCAGCGTTGCGATAGTTGATCACCCGGTCTTCCATGCCCCAGATCACCAGAACCGGTGCCTGGATGCGGGTGATGGCGTTGCGGAAGTCGTCCTCGTAGCCGGTGTCCCGGATGGCGTCGAAGATCACTTCGTTGACATCACGGTTGGCGATGGCCTTCTCTTCCATAACATCGTAGATGGGCCAGGGCACAAAGGGTTTCTTTTCCAGCGCAAAATCAACCAGGCGCTCAAAGTCGCCCTCCTTAGAGGGAATTAGCGGATTGTCACCGCCCATGACCAGGCCCACCAACTCACTGTCGTACTCAAAAATGCCCGCCGGATCGAAAAGGACGGCGGTGTGGATCTGTTCCGGATAGGTCGCTGCATAGAGAGCGGTGATGGCGCCGCCCATGGAGTTGCCTATCATGTGCGCTTTCTCGATGCCCAGTGCATCGAGAATCCTCGCCAGATGCCCGACCTGATCCTCGAATCGATACCCCAGGTCCAGCTCCTTGCTGCTGTCACCATGGCCGGGCAAATCGATGGCATAGACGTTGAATTCGCCCGTCAATTGCCTCGCCAGCCGGGTCCAGTTGTCCTTGTTGGCACCGAAACCATGAACGAGAACGAGGGTGTCGCCATCCATTGGCTCTGCATTGCTCAGGTAGGCAATGGTCATCTCGCCAACGGTGATATTGGATTCCTCCAGCCCGGCGCTGGAACGTTCCCAGCCAATGGCATTGTCATACAGAGCCTGACGGGAACAGGCACTGATCATCAATGTGATGATCAGTATTGCGATAATCGACAGGACAGATCGTTGGGCCATCAGAGCGTTCCTTGCGAAGAGTGGGCAGATTCGGGCCTGGGTTATCAGGTGTTTTCCCTGGCAATGGCGCGATAGGCAATGTCCTTGCGATAGAAGGCACCGTCCCAGGAAATACGCGCCGCCACCTCGTAGGCGCGTTTTTGTGCCTCAGTGACGGTATTGCCCAGGGCCGTGGCGCACAGCACTCGTCCACCGTTGGTGACCACCTGCTCCCCGTTCAAACGGGTACCGGCGTGGAAGACCTTCTCACCCTCGGTTTCCGATTCTGGCAGCCCGGAAATGACGTCACCCTTGTTATAGCTGCCAGGATAGCCGCCTGCGGCCAGAACAATGCCCACGGAAGCGCGCTCGTCCCAGTCTGAACGGCACTGGTCAAGCTTGCCGTAAATGGCGGCACCGCAGAGTTCCACCAGATCCGATTTCATCCGCAGCATGATGGGCTGGGTTTCCGGATCGCCAAAGCGGCAGTTGAATTCAATAACCTTGGGGGCACCTTCGCCATCGATCATCAGGCCGGCGTACAGGAATCCCTTATAGGGATGGCCTTCCGCCGCCATGCCGCGAACGGTGGGATAGATTACCTCATCCATGATTCGCTTATGGACATCCTGAGTGACCACTGGAGCCGGGGAGTAGGCACCCATGCCGCCGGTGTTGGGGCCGGTGTCGCCATCGCCCACGCGTTTGTGGTCCTGGGAGGTGGCCATGGGCAACACATGTTCGCCATCCACCATCACGATAAAACTGGCTTCCTCGCCGTCCAGGAACTCCTCGACCACCACGCGGCTACCGGCATCGCCGAAGGCATTGCCCGCCAGCATGTCGCGGATGGCATCTTCGGCTTCTTCCAGCGTCATGGCGACAATCACACCTTTGCCGGCGGCAAGGCCATCGGCTTTTACCACGATGGGCGCACCTTGCTTTCGAACATAGTCCAATGCCTGGTCCACGTCGGTGAAATTGGCGTAGGCGGCGGTAGGGATGTCCTGACGGTCCAGGAAGTCCTTGGTGAAGGCCTTGGAGCCTTCCAGTTGCGCGGCACCGGCGCTGGGGCCGAACACCCGCAAACCGCGCTCTTCGAACAGGTCCACAATGCCATCCACCAGCGGCGCCTCGGGGCCGACAATGGTCAGGCCCACATGGTTGGCCGCGGCAAAGTCCGCCAGACCGTTGAGGTCCATGACATCAATGTTGATGTTCTCCAGGCCGGGTTCGCGGGCGGTGCCAGCGTTGCCCGGCGCGACAAATACACGATCCGCGTCCGGTGATTGGGCGGCTTTCCAGGCGAGGGCGTGTTCGCGACCGCCGGAGCCAATAACAAGAATATTCATGGTCGGTTCCTGTGTGTCGGATTAGTGCCGGAAGTGGCGCATGCCGGTAAACACCATGGCAATGCCGTGCTGGTTGGCAGCGTCGATCACTTCCTGGTCGCGCATGGAGCCGCCTGGCTGGATCACGGCGGTAATGCCGGCTTCAGCGGCGGCGTCGATACCATCCCGGAACGGGAAGAAGGCGTCCGAGGCCATCACCGAGCCTTTGACTTCAAGGCCTTCGTCGGCGGCCTTGATGCCGGCGATTTTCGCGCTGTATACCCGGCTCATCTGGCCGGCTCCCACGCCGATGGTGCGCCCGGCCTTGGCGTAAACGATCGCGTTGGACTTGACGTACTTGGCCACTTCCCAGGCGAACAGCAGATCGTTCAGCTCCTGCTCGGACGGTTCGCGCTCGCTGACCACCTTGACGTCTTCCATCGCCACCATGCCCAGATCGCGGTCCTGAACCAGAAGGCCACCGGTGACGCGCTTGTAGTCCAGGGACTTGGCGCGCTCGCCATCAAATTCGCCGCAGGCCAGCAGGCGGACATTCTTCTTGGCGGCAACCAGCTCCAATGCCTCCGGCGCGATGGTTGGGGCGATGATCACTTCCACGAACTGGCGGTCAATGATGGCCTTGGCAGTTTCCGCGTCCAGTTCTCGGTTAAAGGCAATGATGCCGCCAAACGCAGAGGTGGGGTCGGTGGCGAAGGCCAGGTCATAGGCCTGGAGGATATCGGCACCGATGGCAACACCGCAGGGGTTGGCGTGCTTGACGATCACGCAGGCGGGATCGGCGAAGGGCTTGACGCATTCCAGCGCGGCATCGGTGTCGGCGACGTTGTTGTAGGACAACGCTTTGCCCTGGAGCTGTTTGGCCGTGGCAATGCAGGCCTCCCTGGGGTTGCGCTCGGTATAGAAGGCAGCACGCTGGTGGGGGTTCTCTCCGTAGCGCATGTCCTGAACCTTCAGGAACTGGGTATTGAAGGTACGAGGGAAATCAGCGTTGTCGTTATCGGCGGTGCGACCACCAAGATAATTGGCGATAGCACCGTCATAGCCGGCAGTGTGCTCGAAGGCCTTTACAGCCAGGTCGAAGCGCGTGGTGTAGCTCAGCTCGCCGTCGTTGGCCTCCAGCTCTTTCAGAACCCGGCTGTAATCGGAGGCGTTCACCACAATGGCCACATCGTTGTGGTTCTTGGCGGCCGCGCGAACCATGGTTGGCCCGCCAATGTCGATGTTCTCAATGGCGGTGGCGAGATCGCAGTCCGGCTTGGCAACGGTTTCCTCGAAGGGGTAGAGGTTTACAATCACCATGTCGATAGGATTGATGTTGTGCTCCGCCATCACCGCGTCGTCGATGCTGCGACGCCCCAGGATGCCGCCGTGGATTTTCGGGTGCAGGGTTTTAACACGGCCATCCATCATTTCCGGGAAGCCGGTGTAGTCACTGACTTCGGTGACGGGTACCTGGTTTTCCTTCAGGAGGCGAAAGGTGCCACCGGTAGAGAGCAGTTCGATGCCGCGATCGGTCAGTGCA